>SCSX01000090.1 GCA_004297825.1 Spirochaetota bacterium | reverse complement strand
ATGGATGTTCTCAGCATTCCGTGTTCTCCGAATAAAGAATGGAGCGTCTGAAATGTATACGGAGGAGGGGCGAAAAATAGTAACATTTTCACCCGGCTCTCCTTCAGAACACCCGGAATTTAATTTACACTGATACGCCGAATGTAGTATCGGAACTAAAAATGGCTTTACTAATTTCATGATGCCGGTATTCTTATTGTAGGTGGATAGATAGCGGTTTATTCCAGAAGAGACGGCCTAAAATAAATATTTTAAACTTCAACAGACCTCTACCGGGATACTGAAATGAAAAAATTGACATGGTTGTTCCTTGTTCCCGCGCTCATGTGGACCACGTTCGCCCACGCAAAGGAAAAGCCGCGCATCGCGGTGCTCGATCTCAAGCCGGTGGGCGTCGACCTGCCGTTCGCGCAGACCGTTTCCAACATGCTGCGCGCCGACTTGGTGAACGCCGGAAGGTTCGTCGTCGTGGAGCGGACTCAGGTGGACGCCATCCTCCAGGAGCAGGGCCTCCAGCTTACCGGGTGCACCGACCAGAGCTGCGCCGTGGAGATCGGGAAGATGATTTCCGCGAACAAGATACTCGTGGGCGAAGTGAGCACCATAGGCGAGGCCGTGGTCGTCACGGTGCGCATCGTCGACGTCGAGAAGGGCGTATCGGACTACGCGGCGAACCAGAAGTCGGACACGCGTGCGAACGTGGACGGCGCAGTTAAGCAGATCGTGCGCACGCTCTCGGGGCGCATTGGCGGTGAGATCACGAGCGACGATGTCCACGAGGTGACGCGCTCCGGCTATTACCTGAGAAGCATTTTTCCCGGCTGGGGGCAGGTATACGCGTACCATGAGACGAAGGGTTACGTGATCGGCGGTACGTTCCTCGCGGCAGCCGGATTCTTCGGCTATTCCTTCTACAATTATACTGACAAGAAAAAGGTATACGGCGATCTTCCGGCGGGAACGGCGCAGTCGAAGTTCGACAGCGCGTACAGCGATTATCAGAGTGCGGGAAAAATGGCAACGATCGGAGCTGCGGTTCTTGCAGGGGTGTATCTTATCCACTGGATCGACGTACTTTTCTTCACGAGCCCGGAGTACAGCACGGCGTCCCTTGAAACGGGGAAGGCTGGAGACTGGTATGTAAGCATCGCGCCTGCGTATTACGGTGGTGTGCATGAGCGCCCGGGTGTTAATGTCGCGCTATCCATGCGGTTTTAAGGGGGATGCCATGAAGAAACTGATATTGATGGGACTGATCATACCCGCGATGTGTTACGCCCTCGCCGGGATTTCGTGCTTCGATGCGCCGAGGGATAATATGTTTGATCCGAAAGCGGATAATTTTTCGGGAAGCGATTTGTTTTTATTTTCAACGGCCCCGGTCAACAACGGCGCTCAAGGTGGACGTGCAGGACTTGATACTTTATGCGCGAGCACAAGGAATACAAGCTATACAGAACTGCCATCGGATAATGTTCATGCTTTCATCTCTGTGGGTCTTGATGATGAGATTAGGGATATGCCGGTAAAATATAGCCTGCCCACCTACCTTCCAATAAAAAGCCATACGGGTTTGGTAATTGCGGATAATTGGGCAGATCTTTTTGACGGCTCAATCGACCAAACGCTTGAAGATGCGGAAATTGCATCTACTGGCTGGTGGTCGGGTTCATTGGTGGACGGGAGTTCAAGCGGAGCTACTTGTAACGGTTGGATCGCCAACGCCACGCTTAACGGCCAAGTCGGTTATATTGGAGTGAAAGACAACGACGATTGGATTAATGCGGCCATAAACACTTGTGATGTGGCCACCAACGTTGTCCTCTGTATAAGTTGGAATGATTGAAAACAGGGCGGCAGGGTTCCACTCTGGAAGGAATCCTGCCAGCCGTTTTGCTACTTCCCCCCGCACATCCGCCTCAAAATCTCCAAACTCTTTTCATGATTCATCCTTGAGGCCCTCTTGGCTAGAAACGCCTTCGCGCCGCCAAGAAACCCTTTGTACTCGAAGCCCTCCTTTATCGTGACCTTCGTCGTCGCATCATTCACCTTCGCGATATGCACCTGCGGTTCCACGCCGTCCATGGGCCCGCCCTCGATTTTATAGACTATGAGCGTGGGGAACTCGGTCTTCGTGACGGTGAACTTCATCTGCATGGCGCCGCTCACGCCCTTCATGACGGAACCGAGCTTGTCCGTGGGCAACCCCTGCGCCTCGGGAAGCTTCATCTGCGACATGTCCATCTGCCCCATGCCGCCCATCATCGCCATGGCGTTCCACGCCTTCACGTTCTGCGCGACATTGTAGACCAGGATGCCGTTCGCGCCAATGTCGGCCGAGACCTCGAGCTCGTATTTCTTCGGGAGGACGAGAAGCACGATGGTTCCGATGACGATGACCGCGAGTACGACGATGAGAAATTTTTTCAATCCGCCCATTACATGACCTCCGTTTTGACCTTGAAGAAGCTTATGGTGCCGCGCAGCGCGGCGATACTCGATGTGACGTGCTCGGAGCTTCCCGCGAGCTGTTCGGCGCCCGAGGCGTTATGCGTCGTGAGCTGGTTTATCCCGTCTATAGACTTCGTGATCTCGATCATGGCGAGCTTCTGTTCATCCGTCGCGCTCTTGATCTCCTCGGCCCGGTTTTTCACGGTGTCCGTCTGCACCTCGACCTGGTGGTTTATCTCGATCTGCTCCTTCATGGTGCGCGCGACCTCGTTGATCTTCGCCACGATCTGGTTGATGCCCTCGATCACGTTCTGCATGAGGCTCGTCGTCTCGATGATCGTGGACATTCCGTTCTTTACCTCGCCGTTGTTGCGGTCGATGTGGCGGCCGATCTCCTTAAGGCTGGAGGCCGTCTCGTCGGCGAGCTTGGAGATCTCGTCGGCGACGACGGCGAAGCCTCGGCCTGCCTCCCCCGCGCGCGCGGCCTCGATCGCGGCGTTGAGCGATAACAGGTTGATCTGGTCCGAAATGTCGCTAATGATCTTCACGATGCCCGTCATGTCGTCGGAGCTCTTCGTGATGTTCGTCATCGTCCCGTTCATCTTCTGCAGGGCGGATTCGCCCAGGCGCGCGCTTCCCGCGATCGTTTCGCTCATGGAGAGCACCGCCCTGGTATTTTCCTCCATGGTGTGGATGGTGTCCGATAGATGCAGAAATCCGTCCGAGAGGCGTATCAGATTCTGCAGCTCCTCGTCGGAGAGCCGCGCGATGCCGTCCATGGAGCTCGCCATCTCCTCTATGGTCGCCGTAATCTCTTCCACGGAGGAGGCCTGGTCCTGGGCGTTCTCCGCGAACGAGACCGCGGTCGCGGACATCTGCTGCGAGGTGCTTCCCACCTCGTCCGCCACGCGCGCGATGTTGGAGATGGACTCCCGCATGCGCTCGACGAAGCTGTTGAGCGAATCGGTCATCCTGCCGAACTCGTCTCGCTGGTCGAGCGTGATTTTTTGCGTAAAATCGCCCTCGGACATCCTCTCCGCGAGACGGCCACTCATGGACGCCGGGCGCGTGATCATGCGCGTGAGCACTGTTCCCGCGCCTATAAAAATAATCACCATTACCGTCAGGAGGACGAGACTGTTGATGAGCACCTGGCGGTAGCCGGCGCGCGCCTCCTCGTATTCGGTTTTCGCGTATCCCAGCGACTGGTCGGTAAGCTTGTCCATCGAGTTGCGCATGCGGGCGAACACCGGAAGGTACTCGGTGAAATACGCGGATTCGAGATCGCCCGCGGCCCTTCCGGCGATCCTGCGTTCGATCACGTCGGTAAGCTTCAGGATCGCGTCGTATTCCCTGTCGAATACCGGGAAGTACTCGCTGGCCTCGCGCCCCCGCTGCATGTAGAGCGCGCGGAACTTGTCGAAGCGCTGCTTCACCTGCTCGGTGTTGCTCCTGACTTCGAAAATATCCTTTTCATAGTCCTTGTCGCCCTTGGGGACGGCTCCCGTGCGGGCGTTCAGGCGGTTGATCGCCTGGCTCGCGGCCACGCTCGCCTGGTAGGCGTCGCGGTCGGCCTCGATGAGGAATTCCATGCTGAGCAGGCTCAGAGTGTACATCCGTTCCGTTTCCCTGAATATGGAATACGCGTTGTATATCCCGTACCCGAGTCCCAGCACCATGATGATCGTGATGCCCCCAAATACGACGATGAACTTTTTCCCCACCCTGAGGTTCTTCAATGACTTCATGACCCGTCTCCTTCCTGTACGTGCCACCGCCCCTTGATCGATTCGATTGTGAGTATGCGGTTTTTCTCAAATATACTCTTGGGCAGGGGTAAACACAAGAAAAAAGATGACGATGAAACCATGAGGGGGGTGTGGCGCCCGTCCGCGATCGGGACGGGCGTCGGAACGGGAGGAAGCCGTCCGGAACTAGGAAGCGTGTAACCCAAGGTCTTCGAGAATAACCTTTTTAAAGACGTCCTTCGAACCAAGCCTCTTCACCGCGTCAAGAAGCTCAATGCCGGCAATATTCCCGGCTGAATCATAATCGACCGCTATGCCATCGGCAACATGTTCGGTTGTCACCGCCGCTTCAATAAACCGGATATAGAGGGCATCAACCTCGGAATCATACGTTATTCTCATCCTGCTTCTCCTCGTTGAAATAGTATGAATAGACCGTGACCACCATATCGGTTTCATTGTTCGAACGATCCGGCCGGCCTAGTGCTTGAACGCGCGTTGTCCGGTGTAGACCATGGCGACCTTGGGGTCCGATTCGTTGCACGCCGTGATCGATTCGAAATCCCGTTCGGAGCCGCCGGGCTGGATGATCGAGGTTACGCCCTGCTTGATCCCCACGTCCACGCCGTCGCGGAACGGGAAAAAGGCGTCCGATACCATCGCGGAGCCCGATAGCCCCGCCTTCACGGCCTTCGTCGCCTCGTCCAGGTCCGCGAGTTCCGATTTTTTCCGCTCGCCCTTTTCCACGAGGAGCTCCAGTTGCTTGTAGGATATCGCGTACTTGTCGAAACAGAGGAGATCGGCGTACTTGGTGTAGGCCTTGTACACGGCGATCTCGGCGACGCCCACGCGGTCCTGCTCGCCGGTGCCTATGCCCACGGTGACCCCGTCCTTCACGTACAGCACGGAGTTGGAGGTCACGCCCTGTTCCACGAACCAGCCGAAGAGGAGGTCGGCGTATTCTTTTTCCGTGGGGAGCCGGTCTATCCTGTAGGATTGCCCTTTGTACTCGGCCGCCGCGGGCTTCAGGTCGCCCTTCCCGTTCACGATGTTCTGCGGCGACTGCTGCACGATGATGCCGCCGTCCATGAGCGACTTGAAGTCAACGAAGCGCGCCGATCTATACTGCTCGAGCTTGTCGATGCGCTCGATTTTTATTATACGGAGATTCTTGCGCTTCTGGAGCAGTTCGAAGGCCCCCCCGACGTAGTCCGGCGCGACGGCGACCTCCATGTATTCCTTCGCGATGAGCTCCGCGGTCTCGCGGTCGCAGGGCCTGTTGAGGGCGACGCAGCCCCCAAACGCGGCGATGCGGTCGGCGCGGAAGGCGCGGCTGAAGGCCTCCGCGATCGTCGCGCCGTAGGCGACGCCGCAGGGATTGTTGTGCTTCACGATCACGGCCGCGGGCCGGTCGGTGAGGTATTTCAACACGTTCAGCGCGTTGTCGATGTCGGTGAGGTTGATCTTGCCGGGGTGCTTCCCGGGCTGGAGCATCATGCGCTCGTCGATCGCGCTCGTCAGGGCGTTCCCGGGGCCGATAAACGTGCAGCCGCCCAGCGCGAGGTTCCCGTTCACGAGCTCGTACATGGCCGCTTCCTGTCCGGGGTTCTCCCCGTAGCGCAGGCCCTTCTCGACGAGCGCGCCCCCGTCCTCGAGCCTCCACGCGCGCTTCCTGTAGGTGAGTATCTGCTCCCCGAAACCTATGGTCATGGTGTCGGGAAAGTGGTCGTCCATTACGGTCTTGTACGCTTTCTTCAAATCTTCCATTTTTGCCCTGCCTGGGAGTGATATGCGCGCGGTGCGCGGGTGGGGCCCGTGCGCGCGAAGCGTATCCGGCATAGCGTCACCGGCCCGGCCCGTCAACATTAATTGTTTCGATCGCGCGGGGGACCGCCGTGAATATCGGCGCAGCCAAAATTTTTAAATATGGACATCCTGTGAATGAATGTATATCCAGACCGAGATTCACATGCACGAAGCGGACGGACCCAAGTAGGGAGCATACCCGTGCGCGGGAAAGGCGAATGGGCCCCCGGCGCGCCCCGGGGGAAATAAATTTCCTCAGCCGATACGGATGCGCGCATCCAGCGCGATCGCGCGGGAACCGTCTTCTGGGAGGCGCACCGGGTTGAGGTCCAGCTCCTTGATCGAGGGAAAATCCGCGAGCAGGTGCGACACCCTCACGATCATGTCCACGAACGAATCCACGTCCGCGCGGGGCTTACCGCGCATCCCCCCGAGTATCTTCGCCGACCTGAGCTTCGCGAGCTTGCGCGCCACCTCCTCCGGGCGCGCCGGGCACAGCACGTTCGCCGTGTCCCTGAACACCTCGATGTAGATTCCCCCGTAGCCGAAAAACACGACAGGACCGAACGAGGCGTCGTGCGTTCCGCCGATAAACATGTCGTACCCGGGACCGGCCATGGGCATGACGCGCACGCCGTCAAAGCGCGCGCCGGGCTTATAGCGCTCCAGGTTCGAGCGAATGGTCCCAAACGCCTCCTTCGCCGCTTTCGCGCCGTCGATCCCCGTGATCACGCCCCCGGCGTCGGTCTTGTGGAGCGCGTCGGGCGATACGACCTTCATGACCGCGGGGAAGCCCAGCTTCGCCGCGGCGTCCGCGGCGGCGTTCTCATCCGCCGCGAGCGCGGAGGGCGCGGCGCCTATGCCGTAGCCCTGGAACAGCGCGAGCGATTCCTCGCCAAAGTCCCCCGCGCGGCTGCGCATCCACTCCCGCGCCGCCTCGCGGTCGATGTCCGCCGGGATGGTGAGCGGTACGGCCTTCCTCTCTCGACGCGCGTGGAATTCGGCCTGTTTCTTCATGGCGACGATCATCTCCTCGGCGCTGTTGAAGATCGGGAAGTTGATGTTGCGCTTGATCTGCGAAATGGTTTTCGACCTGCCGAAGAGGCACGCGGCGAGCGGTTTTCCCGACGACAGCATGGAGCCCGTCGCCTCCTTGGAAAGGTCGGTGTGAAACATCTTGTAGAAGATGTCCTCGCCGCGGGGCATGTGCGGCCACTGGCTCACGTACACGACGCCGTCCACGCTGTCGTTGTGGAGCACCGAGTAGAATATGTGTGCGTACATTTCCATGTTGTAGATGTCGCCCATGTCGAGCGGGTTGGAAAAATTTATCACCCCGGCGTTCGAATATTTCTTCAGGCTCTCGTAGAAGTCGGGCCCGGGATTCGCGAATTCGAACCCGATCTTCTCGCACAGGTCCGCCATCATCACCGTGATGCCCCCGGCGGGGCTCATCACCATGATGCGGTTGCCGCGCATGGGCGGAAGGTCGAAGGCCTTGGCCACCGATATGAACTCGTTGAAGTGCCCGATCCGGATGATTCCCGCGCGCTCGAACGCGGAATCGATGATGTCCTCGTCGTTTGACAGGGCGGCGGTGTGGCTCATCGCGGCCTTCTTGCCGGCCGGGGTCGTGTTCGATTTCAAAATGATGATCGGCTTGTCGATACGCGACGCGGCCCGGAGCAGGGCCTCCCCTCGGGGGATGCTCTCCAGGTACATGCCTATGATCTTCGTCTCGGGATCGCGCCCGAAATACTCCAGGAAGTCCACCTCGTCCAGGTCGAGCTTGTTACCTATGCTCGCGAACTTCGCCATGCCCACGTTTTCGTCGCTCATGAAGTTCCAGAGCATGAGTCCCACGCCCCCGGACTGGCTGATGATCGACATGCCGCCCTTGGGCGGGCTGAAGGACGGAATGAACGGCAGACAGAGGCCGTTCGCGGTGTTCGCGACCGTTACGCCGTTGGGGCCCACGAAGCGGATGCCGTATTCCCGAGCCTTCGCGACCAGCTGGTCGGCGAGCTTCGCGCCGTCTCCCCCGAGCTCGTTGAAGCCGCCCGAGGGAATGGCCATCCACTTGACCCCGATCTTCCCGCATTCCTCGACGATGGCGGGAATGTAACGCGCGGGGACGAGGGCGAAGACGAGGTCGGGCACGGCGGGAAGGGAGGCCAGGGTCTGATACATCCGGATTCCGTTAACATGCGCGTCCTGGGACGCGGGGTTTATTCCGAATATGCGACCCTTGAATCCCCAGCGGATGAGGTTTTCAAGGACGAGCCTTGGAATATTGTTTGCCTTGGATGAAAGCCCTATAATCGCGATGGATTCCGGGTAAAATAGCTTGTCCATGAGTTCCCCCACTAGTCATTGTCGTGAACGTGCGCCGATGCGCACGCCTGAATGATGGCGTCGATGGAGCGCATTATCAAGAAAATATTTTGATAGGGAGCGGTGAGGCTATCAGCGAATAGGGGGCGGGGTCTGGTTAAGAAGAGACGCCTTCATCGTATGAAGAAGGCGTCTCCGATACAACCCATTCGTGATTTTTTAACTTTTCGGGGCCTTCGCCGTCATGAAGTCCATCGAGAACGCGAAGCCCACGAGCGCATACGGTACCCCGCCGATCCTGTTCGGATGGTCAAGATACCAGCCCAGGATCACGAGGAGCGTGGGCTTATTGAAGCTCGTGTAATCGTCCGTATTGAACGACCATGCAAAGAGGGGGCCAAGGCGCATATGGCTCTGGGCGGTGCCCGGGAAGACCGCGCTGTAGCGCAGGCCCAGGGTGAGCTGCCCGCTCATGTAGATCAGGTCGGAATCGTTCGTCCATACGACCTTCTTGGTGGGGACCATCGTATCGAGCGTCGCGTCATAGAAATACTTGTCGGTCTTGTGAAGGTCAAGGTCCCAGTATTCGAACCCGAATTTCGACCGCGCCGCGATCTTGCTCACCTTCATCTGCAGGGTGGGTTCCGCGAAATAGTGATGGCCTTTCGTGGAATAGGCGAGGTCCTCGTTGTCCTTCCTCAAGTCGTCATCGTAATCCGTGTTCCTTACCGCGGAGGACTGCAGGTAGCCCTGCGTGCCGAAATAATTGATGAATTCGTACCCCAGGCGAAGGTTGAATACGCCTATGGGCTGGAAATCCAGCAATCCACCCGCCTTTACGTACGCGGGATTCAGCTTCACCGATGGTCCCAGCGCAATAAATGTGTCCCGGAAAAGCGGCGAGGTGCTGTCGGCAAGCCGCTTGCTGTACATGATGCGGTTCTGGGTCTCGAGCCCCAGCGGGTTATACCTGATGATGGAAAGCGATGCCCAGTAAAGACGGTCCGATGGGGGTACTATGACCGCCGGCTCTTCCGCCGACAGTGACGCCGCGAGGAATCCCGAGAGCATGAAAATGAATAATAAAAGGTACGAGAGCTTGATTCGCATTCTGCCTCCTTAGATGTGTTTTTATATACGAATTTTGTAACTGCTCAGCCGTGTGCCAAACATATGCACATAAAATAATAAATGCCAGGAATACCCCCGCCGCCTCTGGCGGCGGGGGTATTCAATACTTTAATTATTTTTGGTTGTGTATTTCATAGCTGAGTAGTTACCGAATTTTGCATATTACTACATATTGCCGGGAATATCCAAGTAATTTTTTGTACGGCGTCAAGGGATTTTCCTCGCGGGAAAAACCTGAATCCGCATCAAGGACGAAACGTGACATTCTGGGTCGTGGCAAAAAGAAAACGGCCTTTTCGGGGGCCGCTTTCAAGGTTAAATATGAAGAGATACCTGTTGATCTATATCCATGCAAACCTGTCGAGGTAACCTTCCAGGTCCTCGAGCGAAATCATCGCTACCTTCCTGCAATCAACATCGGTGCACAGCTTTATATTCCTTTTCATAGCTTTCTCCTTAGTAGTTGAGATGATAATAAAATACTGAAATTTGATGAAAAATCCAGCACAATTCGCAATTTTTTTAGAAATCGGCGGATATTTTTAACCCTTGAAACGCGGTATAAAGCGCCCCATTGGCGATGCAATTTCCTTAAAACCCTCTTCCGGCGCCTAGGCGCGCGGCCATACCTTCTTAAAGCCCGCTCCGCCCACGAAACAGTACGGGCATTCCTCCGGCGGTTCCTCGCCGTAGTGAACAAATCCGCACACGGGACAGCGCCATGCCGTATCGGTTCCGGCGAGGCCGGTTTCCGGAACCGTATCGTCCTCGCGGATGAGTATCGGCACCTCGTCGATCGGGGGCATTATGGATTCGTACGACGCGAGAAGGTGTCCCGCGACGATTATGCGCTGGATTTCGCTTGTCCCCTCGTAAATGGAGAAAAGCCTGGTGTCCCGGAGAAGTTTCTCGATGGGAAACATCTTGGTGTAGCCGTATCCGCCGAATATCTGCAGGGCGTCGTTCAGCACCTGCATGGCGGCCTCGGTCGTGTAGAATTTCGTGATGGAGGCCGATATCGTGGGGTCCATGCCGCGGTCGGTTTCCCAGGCGGATTTCCAGACCAGGAGACGCGAGGTCTCGACCTTTTGAAATATCTCGGCGAGCTTGAACTGGACCGACTGGTAGCTTCCCAGCTTACTCCCGAATGCGCGGCGCTTTTTCGCGTAATCCAGCGCGTATTCCATCGCCGAGCGCATCACCCCCACGGCGAACGCCCCAATCATGGGCCTCGTGCGCGCGAATGTCTTCATGGCCAGGACGAAACCCTCTCCCGGTTCCGCGAGCACGTTCTCCGCGGGCACGCGCACGTTTTTCAGGTGAATGCCCGCGGTGTTCGAGGTGCGCTGTCCCATCTTGGGGATGCGCCTTCCCACGCGGACGCCCTCCCAGTCCCTTTCCACAAGAAAAGCGCAGATGCCCGCGTGTTTCGCGGCCGGGTCCACCGTCGCGAAGATGGTCATGTAATCGGCGATACCGGCGTTCGTGATCCAGTACTTGGTCCCGTTCAGGACGTAATCGTCCCCCTCGCGCCGCGCGCGGCACTGCATCCCCGCCACGTCCGATCCCATCGAGGGCTCGGAGGTCGCGTAGCAGATGCGCTTGAACTCGTTCGCGATCCGGGGAAGGTACCTCCGCATGATATGCTCCCTGCCCGAGATCACAATGGGCTCGAACCCCAGCGAGTTGGCGAAAATGGAGGTCGCGATGCCGGGACAGGCCGCGGCGACCTCCTCGGTGAGGAGCGCGATTTCCATGAGACCCATGCCCTTTCCCCCGTATTCCACGGGTATGTCGACGTTCATGAGCCCGGCTTCATAGGCCGCGCGCAGCACCTCGAGAGGGACTTCGTCCGACTCGTCAAAGCGCCAGGCGGCGGGGAGCACCGTGCGCAGGGCGAATTCCCGCGCCTTCATCTTCAGCACCTCTTGCTCGGGGGTGAGCGTGAAATCAAGCATGATACTACCTCCGGTTATTTGCTGCGGACCATCCATATACAGTATAATGAATTTTTTGTGAAATGTCGTCTACCGGGCGGCAATAACCCTGCGCCGCACACGTCCATTTTGGATATTAAGGAAATACCTGCGAAAGGCGGATTTTCCCGCACGACGCAGGCCACAGGGACACCACGTGTCATGGTTTGATCAGGGCGCATCTAAAAAAGGGGGGGGGCCGATACGCTGACAGTCCGCAGCGTATGCCGCCAGCCGGTCGGGGCATTCGCCCCCGGCGCCTCCAAACACCTCCCGGATCTTTCCGTATGAAATTTTTTAAAAAATTTTGTGCGGTTTTGGGCCTTCCGGACAAATAGTAACAGGGAGCGGCGGGCGGTGCCGGACGTCCCGGGAGAACCGGGAACTGGGCCGCGGCTTGACGAGGAACGAGAATTGTTGCAAATTATGGTGCATCGGCGCCGCACGGCCGCCGGCGAAATTTTTTTAGAGGGCAAAAAACACTATGCATTCAGATATACGAAAACCGTCATCAGACCCGGGATGAAAAGTTTATTTTGAGCAAAAATTTATATGCTGAATACAAATTATTGCTGTACAATACCGGATCGCGGATTTACATCCGCTTTTACCGAATGGCGTTCATAATTTCATGGGTATAGGTGCATGAACCATGCTGCTACTAGTCGATTTGGGTGAGACCTTTATATTCCTCATGCTCGGTTTCGCGAGCGTACTCGCGCTCGCCGTGGGGCTGGAGCGCGCCCTCGTATTCAAGCGCCATACCTCGAAGGACGCCGAGCTTTTCATGCACGGGCTCGTCGCGAGACTGCGTGCGCACGATACGGCCGGCGCCATGGAGTACTCGAAATCGGAAGCCAGGAACATCTACTCCCGCTTCGCGGAATTCACCATGGAGCATTACCAGCAGTGCCACGACGGCATAGGCGACCTGATGCAGGGAAAGATAATCTCCGAGAAGATCGTCCTGGAAAAACGGCTCATTATCCTGAACACCCTGGGCAACAACGCGCCCTTCATAGGTCTGCTGGGCACGGTGCTCGGGGTGATCAAGGCGTTCCAGGGACTCGGGACGCTCGGCGCAACCGGCGCCGAGGTGGTAATGCGCAGCATTTCTTCCGCGCTGCTCGCGACGGCGGCGGGGCTCTTCGTCGCGATCCCGGTGGTCATGGCGAACAATTACTTCTCGCGCAAGGTGAAGATCATCCTCCAGAACCTGGAGATCCTCTCGCGGGAATTCCTGGCGAGCTACACGCACGGCAAGAAGAAATCCTGCCTTTGAAAGGAGCACGGTCATGGCGTTTCAAACAGGCGACGACGACGAAATAAGCAATATCAATATCACCCCCATGGTGGACGTGATGCTGGTCCTCCTCGTGATATTCATGGTGACCGCGAACTTTTTAAAGAAGGAATCGGTCAATATAAACCTGCCCAAGGTGGCGGCGTCGGACCCCAATGTGGCGGAGTCGATGCAGGTCTCGCTTACCAGGGACGGCAAGCTCCTGCTCGAGGGGCTCGAGACCGACGCGGAGCGTCTTGGAATGGCGCTTGCGCGCGAATCGAAATACCGGCCCAACATGCGCGTCACGGTGTCGGCGGACGAAAGCCTCTCCTACGGCACGATCGCGAGCGTGATGGGGATCATCCGCAATTCCGGGGTGACCAAGATCGCCCTCTCGGTTAAGCGTTAGGCGGAATACGTCGCCATGGTACTCAGCATCCGCGACATTCTGTTGCAAATGGTAAAAGCCCTGGGGCTCTTCCGCTTCTGCCTTCTTTTCTCCCTGGGACTGCACCTCGTGGTGTACGCCTCCTATTTTATAGCAACCCTCCCCTACGGGCACGAGGTGAGCTCGGACGAGATCAAAATGGAGGACGTCGACGTCGATTTCACCGATATCCCCCCGCGTCTCCTGGGAGGGGAGAGCGACCCGGCCCCCGTCGAAAAACAGGAGTGGATCGAGGGCACCAGCAAGACCGCGGCCGATCCCCTGGACGAGGAGCTCAATGTGAACGCCCTTTCCGGGACCGGCACCGATAAGGAGGGCTATCTCTATTCCTTCAACGGCGACCGTCCGCCTACGCCCATAATCGACTTCGATCTGAAGCAATTCTTCCCCAAGGAGGCGCGCTGGGCGAATATTACGCAGAAGGTCGTGGTCGTGCGCGTGCAGGTGGACGAAAGGGGAAGCCTGGTGAGCGCGCGCGTCGTCTCGGCAAAGGCGGGCTATGGGTTCGACGAGGCCGCGATCCGTATCGTACACCTCGCGAAGTTCGCGCCGGGTTACCAGAAGGGGCGGCCCGTGAAGATGAACCACCGGCTCCCCATCACTTTCTTACTGGAAGATTGAGGACATGATGAACCTGATCGCACGCGGGATGCTCGCGGCCGTATTTATCCTGGTCTGCTACGCGGAATCGACCGCCCAGCAGCAATTCTCCCTCTCGGGGAAAATATTCAACGGCGCGACCGGCGAGCCGGTGGAAAACGCGCTCCTTGCGGTGGCGGAGGAGCGCACCCGCGTCCGCAGCGCCGCCGACGGCTCATTCACGATTACGGTACCCGCGGCCGGGAGCTATACGATCATCATCGCCTCCGAGACCCTCAAGACGGTCAAGACCACCGTGCAGATCGATGGGGCCGTTGTACGCGACTTCTTCATGAACCCGCCGGTCGCCCTGGGGGGGCTCATGGTGACCGGCAAGCGCGACATCCAGAAGGTCGCGCGCTATACCATGACCGTTCAGGAGCTCAAGGAGGTGCCCGCCTCGTTCGGCGACTCGATATCGGCGCTTACGTCGCTGCCCGGGGTCATTCGCACGACAGGGGGGCTCTTTGGGCCGCTCGTGATCCGCGGGGGCGATTTCGTAGGAAACAACTATTTTATCGACGACATACCTATTCTCGATCCCATGCATTTCGGCGGTCTGCACTCGGTCATTAACAACAGCCTCATGGCCGACATCGACCTCTATGCATCCGCGTTCCCGGCGCAGTTCGGTTCTGCGTCCGCGGCTGTTATCAGCATCAACACGGTCGACAATGTGCAGAAGTTCGGCGGTTATACGGACCTGGGGCTCATATCCGCGAGCGCGCTCATACAGGCGCCTATATTCCGTGACAGCAGGGGCGAGCTGCATTTTGCAGGACCGGACGACGTCTTTAAAGAAGGCGATACAATGAACGCAGGCTATGCGATCGCCTCGGGGAGAGTGGGCTATCTTTCGGTTTTCGTGCCCACAATCTATAAAATAATAACCGGCAATACGATATCCTCCGTGCCCGAGTACTGGGACTACCAATACAAGATGAAATACGCGTTCAACAGCAGGCACTCGCTCACGCTCCTCCTGTTTGGCAATAGTGATTACTTCACTTTTATCGAGAAAAACGAATTAGATCCCTCACAGGACCCTTACTTCCAGGGGATCGAGGCGAAGTACGATAAACAGACCCACAGCCAGGGTATCTATTATACCTGGCAGCCTGCGGATAGCGTGACGAACAAGCTTATCGCATACGGATCGCTCATGCAGAGCTATCAGTATTTCAATCTGCCGGCAGAGGGTGTAGGGGATGCGTTTAAGGATTTCAATGTAACCTCCCGCCCCTACGTCTTCGGGTTAAAAGACAAATTCAAGGCGGGAATAATTAAAAACCTGCTTGAGCTCCGTGTTGGCGCGCAATATAATCTCTACTATTTCAGGGCGTTCGGTAAAACGCTCACCATAAGCAACCAAACGGGCGCATTTGATCCGGGCAGCGATGCGTTCCAGCCATATCCCATCGATTTTACCGCGATCAATCAGACCGTTGGCGGCTATATTGAAACGAAACTAACGATTGCCGGCCTTACATTCCTGCCGGGTTTCCGCTCGGATTACCTGACCCGCTCCGGGGAAGTTACCTACGACCCCCGCGGTTTGCTCTCCTATGAATTTCCCACCAAGACCACGGTCTCGATTGCCGGGGGGAAATACAGCTATTTTTTCCAGACAAATCCCATGATATTCGACCAGGCGCCGCACATCACGAAGATCGGCAGAGACCTCCGTTCGGAAAAGGCCATCCACCGCGTTGCGGGCATCGAGCAGGCGTTGGGGCTCTGGGCATTAAAGCTTGAGAGCTTCTATAATGACTTTTACGATATCCCGCTGTATTATTTCCATTATAAAGAAAACGGCGATGCCTCGATGGGAACCAACAGCGGTAAAATCAGGGCCTATGGAATCGAGGTGATGCTGCGGAAGGACATTCTTGAGAATCAAAACGGGTTCTACGGCTGGATTAATTATACGTGGACGCACTCGCGGTACAGATCTGGCCTCCCGACGGAGGATGGCGTGGGAGATCCCCGTAACCTAGCGGGGGATGCCTACGGTGATCAGTGGGTGAACTATCAGTACGAGCAGCAGCATGCCCTCAAGCTTGTTACGGGGTACAAGTTCGGCAGAAGCACCCTCGGGGCGAAGTTCCAGCTCTATTCCTCGCTCCCCTATACGCCGATCGTCGGCGGGACCCAGGACACGACCTATCCAGGGTCCGGCGAACGATGGCTGCCCGATTACGGCCGGTCGTATACCCGGCATTTCCCGATAGATCACAGGCTCGACATTCGCTATAGCTATAAAAACACCAAGGCTTGGGGATATATTACCTGGTATATCGAGATTATAAATATCTACAACCACAGACCGGAGAGCGAGCTGAAGTGGGATTATCGTTATGATTACCAGGCCGGTAAAAATCCCCATATCATAGTGAACGAAGATGCCCTTACCATCATCCCCAACTTCGGGGTGGAAGTGAAATTTTAGGGAGGTTTGATATGCATCGAGCCGGGAATTATTTTGTACTTGTTGCAGGATCGCTGATTTTCGCGGCGCTCACCGCGTGCAGCACCACGCCCGTCTGTATGACGGCCTCGACCACGCCGCTTACGGGCAAGGTCATCAGCGAGAATCTGGGAATGACCGAGGGGACCGACGGCGCGTGGACGGTGCTCTGGGTCATGCCGGGAGAGCCGGATCTGGACATAGCGATCCGGGAGGCGCTCAAACGTAAAGGCGGGGATGCGCTGATAAACGTGCGCTGCTACGAAACCTCGTGGACTGCCATACTGTTCGGCGTGAGCACGGTGCGTGTCGTGGGCGAGGCCGTGAAGCTCGCGCCGGCGGGTGAAAAAGATGAGAAGAAAAACCCGTACTGAAAAGCGAACCAGCGGGATGCGCGGCGCCGTTGTCGCGTTGTGCGCCATTGGATTATTCACCTTCGCGGGGTGCCTGTCAATCTCCACTCATCCGCGCGGGGCGGAGCCGAGCGCGCGCCCTATGGAGGACCGGCCCTATGAGATAGTGGGCCAATCCGAAGGCGAATCCAGCAGCTTCCGCCTGTTCTGGATTTTTCCCGTGACCCCGTCTCTCGACCTGAACAGGGCGGTGGAAGAGGCGATCATCGCGAAGGGCGGGGATAACCTTATAGGCGTCACCTGGTCCGTCGAGCGGCAGGTGTGGATAGTCGGCACGCTCATCGGGGTACACGTGAAGGGGCAGGTGATCCGCTACAAGGATTAGGGGCGGGATATAGTTATATATGCATAACTATGCATTGGAAGGCATAACTATGCCGGATTCGCCTCGCCGGACAGGGATCGGACAATACCACCAGGAGACAGACCATGATTAAGACGCTTGGCGCAGCCGCCTGCATGCTCCTCCTGGGAGCGGCCTTCTCCTTGGGCTGCGGGAAGGCCTCAATGTATGCCGAGTTCGAGAAAGTGCTCGCCGACCAGCTCGCGGCGCAGGAGCGCTACATGGAGGATATCGTCAACGTCGTCACCCCGCAGGACCTGGCCCGCGTGATCGACGGCCTTGCCGCGCAGATAGAGGTGATCGCTCCCCGGCTTAGCGAGCTCTACAAGAAGTACCCCGCGCTTAAGAGTGAGGAGAAAAAGATGCCGCCGTCCGTCGAGGCGATCCGGAAAAGGATCGAGGCTAATGCGGCGCAGATGGGGCACCTGGGCGAAACGGTCAACGCGCGGTTGAAAATCATGGTAAACGATCCCGCGGTGAAAAAATCCTTCGAGCGGCTGAACGAGGCGTTGATGCTGATGGAATGACGGGGACCCCCCCGTTTAAAAGCGCCTGGTACCTCCGATACGCGTATCGGCCCCCATTCCCCTGAAATATTATTTAACGGCAGGCCGACCGATCATCCGGCCTCCGGTGGGATCGCGGCTGCTGCTTTTTCGCACGGGCGCGGAAATTCGGGAATAATCGCCCAAAAAATATTTGACATGTAAGACAATAATACAATATGCTATCCTGTAGCAGTTGATACCATGTGCGGAGGTGCGTCATGGCGGACAGGATCGCCGTAATTGACGGGTGCAGGACACCATTCCAGCGGTCGGGGACCGGATTCAGCGATTTGATGGCGTGGGACGTCGGCCGGTTCGCCATCCAGGGGGTCCTCGCGAAGAGCGGGGTCCCGGCGAAGGAGATCAACCATGTGATCATGGGAATAGTCATGACCGACGTCGCGACCACGAACGTTGCGCGCGAGGCGATGCTCGGGGCGGGGCTTTCCGATACCATACCCGCGCACACCTGCACGGTCGCGTGCATCTCGGCGAACATGGCGATCACCAACGCGGCCGCCATGATCGAGACCGGCAACGCTGACACGGTGATCGCGGGCGGGATAGAGAGCCTTTCCGACGTGACCATCAAAGTATCGAAGCCCTACCGGAAATTCATCCTTGACCTGAGCATGTACAAAAAGCCCAAGGGCCTGATCGGAAAGCTCAAGCTTCTCAAGGGCATGAAGCTGCGCGACTTCGTCACGCCGGAGCAGCCCAAGGTGGGGGAATACTCCACGGGGCTCACCATGGGCGCGACCGCCGAGCGGCTCGCCAAGAAGATGGGGATCTCGCGCGAGGAGCAGGACCGGTACGCGGCCCGCTCGCACCAGCGCGCCGTCGATGCGGCGAAGAGCGGCAGGGCGAGGAAGGAAATCATTCCCGTGGTGGTGCCGGGGACGGCCAGGGCCGTCGTGACGGACAACGGGCCGCGCGCCGACGCGACCGCGGAGAAGCTCGGGAAGCTCAAACCGGTGTTCGACCGGAATAACGGATCGGTAACCGCGGGCAATTCGTCCTTCCTCACCGACGGGGCGTCGGCCGTAATACTCATGCGCGAAAGCAGGGCGAAGGCCCTGGGACTGAAGCCCCTGGCCTTCATCAAAAGCTACGCCTATACGTCGGGAGACCTGTGGGACGAACTGCTGCTGGGTCCCGCCTACGCGATACCCAAGGCGCTCGACATGGCCGGGGTCGCGTTCAAGGATGTGGGCGTGTTCGAGATTCACGAGGCATTCGCCTCCCAGATGCTGGGCGTGATGCGCTGCCTCGATTCTGACTCCTTCGCGAAGGATCGGTTGGGCAAGAGCGGGAAGGTGGGCGAGGCCGACATGGCGAAGATGAATATTTTCGGCGGCTCGCTTTCGCTGGGGCATCCCTTCGGGGCGACGGGGGGACGGCTCGTCACTACGTGCTGCAACAGGCTCCGGGACGAGGGCGTGCAGTTCGGACTCATCGCCGGGTGCGGCGCGGGCGCCATCGGGGGCGCCATACTTCTTGAGAACGCGGGCTGAGGGAGGAAGGCGCGATGAAACACATATCATTCGAGGTTACGCCGGACCAGGTGGCGGTCATTACCATAAACTGCCAGGGGACGAAGGTAAACAAGGTGTCGAGCGAGCTCCTGACGGAGATAGACTCGATGCTGACGGAGATAGAATCGAACAAGGCGCTCAGGGGCGTCGTCGTCATGAGCGGCAAGAGCGATAACTTCGTGGTGGGCGCGGATATAGACGAGGTGAAGGCCGCATCGACGAAGGAGGCCGCGGAGGATTACCTTTCCAGGGGGCACGCGGTCCTGAACAGGCTTGCCGCCCTTCGCATCCCCAAGGTGGCGGCTATTCACGGAAACTGCCTGGGCGGGGGGCTCGAGCTCGCGCTCATTGCGGATTACCGCATCGCTTCGGATTCTACGCAGACGCAGATGGGACTGCCGGAGGTGCAGATAGGGCTTCTGCCCGCGGCGGGTGGTACGCACCGGCTGCCGCGGCTTATCGGGCTTCGCGCCGCGATGCCGCTCATGCTCACGGGAAAGAGCATAAGGGTGAAAAAGGCGAAGCAGTTGGGGCTGGTCGACAAGGTGGTCATCCCGTACGGAATGCGCGAGGTCGCGATCACGATTGCGCTCGATCTTGCGAAGAAAAAATTCAAACGGAAGAGAAAGCGCTCGTTCGTGGACGCGTTCCTCGAGTCTTCATTCGGGAGGGGCGTTGTCTTCACGCAGGCGACGAAGATGGTCATGAAGCAGACGCACGGCCTCTACCCGGCGCCGCTGTCGATAATCGAGTCGGTGCGCCGCGGCTACAAGGTGGGCGTTGTCAAGGGCATGACCGAGGACGTAAAGCGATTCGGTGCGCTCGCGGTGAGCCCGCAGGCGAAGGCGCTCATGACGCTCTTTTTCAATATGACCGATATGAAAAAGAATCCCTCCAGTGAAAAACCCCGGCCCGTCGGCAAGCTCGCGGTCATGGGCGCGGGACTCATGGGACAAGGTATCGCCGCGGTCTCGCTCGGGCTCTCGGACACTGTTCTCCTTAAAGATGTGAGCGTGGACGCGGCGGCCGCCGGCATGAAGCAGATCCACAGGGGAATTCAGAAGCGCGTGAAAAGCGGCGCGCTCAGGCGCTTCGACGGCGAGGCGCTGTACGGCAAGGTGGTCCCCTGCGACGACTACTCGATGTTCAAAAATACCGGAATGGTAATCGAGGCGGTGTTCGAGGACCTGGGACTCAAGCAGCGCGTCCTGGCCGACGTGGAGGCCGCGACCGGTGATTCGTGCATATTCGCGTCGAACACCTCGGCGCTGCCGATAGGCGCGATCGCGGAAAAGGCGGCGCGTCCGCAGAACGTTATTGGCATGCATTACTTCAGCCCCGTGCCGCAGATGCCGCTCCTCGAGATCATCACCACCCCGAAGACGGCCGAGTGGGTCGTGTCCACGGCGCGCGACTATGGCACGAAACAGGGAAAGACCTGCATCGTGGTGAAGGACGGACCCGGCTTCTACACAACGCGCATTCTCGCCCCGCTTCTTAATGAGGCGGTGGTCCTGGTCGAGGAGGGCGCCGACATCCACGACATCGACCGGGCGATGCACCTGTTCGGCTATCCCGTGGGACCCATCACGCTTATCGACGAGGTGGGGATCGACGTGGGCGCGCACGTGTCGAAGGGACTGGGAGAGGCGTTTGCCTCGCGCGGAATGAAATCCTCCAGCGCGCTCCCCGCGCTCCTCGAAAAAGGTTACAAGGGCAAGAAGAACAAGAAGGGCTTCTATCGGTATGACGTTCCCAAGAAAAAGGGCGTTCGCGCATCGGACCCCGATATCTATCGCCTCGTGGGGAACGCGCCCAGAAAGAAATTCGATTTCGCCGAGATTCAGCAGCGTGTGAGCCTCATGATGGTGAACGAGGCGGCGCTCTGCCTGCAGGAGGGCATTATCGCGGGGCCGCGCGACGGCGACGTGGGTGCCATCCTGGGGCTGGGATTTCCGCCGTTCCGCGGGGGTCCCTTCCGCCATGTTGACAGTGCGGGCGCGGGCGAGATCGTGCGGATCATGAACGGTTACCAGGAACGGCTGGGGGCGCGCTTCGCACCCGCGAAAATCCTGGAGGACATGGCGGGGCAGAACAAAAAGTTTTATCCGTAGATTCAGGGACGCAGGAGGCGCTTCTCCCTGGGCATGGAAAGCCTCAGGGTGAGGCGGCCCTCCCCGCCCCAGTCCGCGCGGATCATCCCCCCGTGAAGCATGATGACGCGCTGGGCGTTCGCCAGGTCGAAGTTCAGACGCTGCCCGGAGGCCGAGTAGAACGGGTTGAAAAGAAACGGGATGTTCTCTTTTATAAGCTTCGTCGCTATGTCTATCGAAAAAATGATCTCGAGCGTGTTTACGTGCAGGTGGATCGACACCGTATCATCGCCGTTCGAAAGAACGACGGCCTGCCTGACCAGGCTTTTAAACGCGGTCTTGAGCAGGGTCATGTCGACGTAAATGAGGTACTCGCCCGGTTCGACCGTGGGCGCCTCGACGCGCACCCCGGTGCGGGCGCCAAGCCGCTTCGCGAATGAGATGGATTCCCTGAGCACCCGCAGCACGTTTTCCTTCCGGAAGTGCATCTCCCTGGTATCGGTATATCGTTCCACCTTGCCCACGAGCGCGAGCAGCCTTTCCGCGTCCTCTTTAATGTAGGTGAGATATTTCCTGTGCTCCTCCGTCGGTGTGCTGTCGGCCTCTATCTTCCTGAGCAGCAGGTTTGCGTACCCTCCAATGGAAACGATGGGGTTCCTTACCTCGTGCGCGACGCTCTCGGCAATCTGGCGCAGATTTTCCATCTGGATGGTATAATTTTTCCTCACCTGCGCCATGAGCTGCTTTTCCTTGGTGTGCAGGCGCCACAGACGGGTAATGTCCCGGAGCAGCACATAGACGCGCCTGCCGCGCGCGGGAGCGGTTTCGGTGCGCGTGAACGCGGATACGAGAAGGCGCGCCTCGCGGTTCCTGCGGCGGTAGGTTATCTCGTGGTTGGTATAATCGGCGCCGCTCCCGGCCACCTCCTCGAGAAACGCGCAGAAGGGGCGGTTGGTTTCGGCCAGCAGGGTGTCGATACAGGCGCGTGCGGCGTGAAGGGCCTTGCTGCCCAGGATTTTCCCGGCCGCCCTGTTCGCCAATATCACGGTGCGCTCCTCGTCCAGTACGAGGACCCCCTCGTCCATACGGTTGATGAGGGCGGTGAAATTGTTCGGAAACAGTTTGTTCCGCATAGGTAGCTCACACCATACGCCGCGCGGCCGCATATTGCAAAATATTTTCGGCGGGGGGCGTCGATTTTCTTATTGACGAACGGCCGCGCGAAAAGATCATCCCTGTACATTCAGGATCAGGACGGCGGCGACAGGGGTGGCGTATGGCACGGGTACTTTCGGGAATACAGCCCTCGGGCACGCTTCACATAGGCAACTACTTCGCCATGATGAAGCGCATGATCGAGTTCCAGGCGGAGCACGAGCTTTTCTGCTTTATCGTAAATTACCACGCCCTCACGACCACGAACGACGCCGCCGCGCTCAGGAAGAATACCATCGACGCGGCGCTCGATTTCCTCACGTTGGGACTGGACCCCGCGCGCTCCCATTTCTGGGTGCAGTCGGACATCCCCGAGGTGACCGAGCTCACGTGGATACTCTCGTGCCATACCTCGATGGGGCTCCTCGAGCGCAGCCACAGCTACAAGGACAAGCTCGCGCGCGGCCTGACGCCGATCGCGGGGCTCTTCACCTACCCGGTGCTCATGGCCGCCGATATATTGCTTTTCCAGGCGCAGGTGGTCCCTGTGGGGAAGGACCAGAAACAGCACGTCGAGATCACGCGCGACATCGCGATCCGGTTCAATAACACGTTCGGCGACACCTTCACGGTGCCCGAGCCCCTCATAGAAGAGGATATCGCCGTCATCCCGGGTACCGACGGGCAGAAGATGTCCAAGAGCTACGGGAATACCATCAATATCTTCGAGGACGAAAAGTCGCTTAAGAAGAAGGTGATGAGCATCGTGACCGATTCGACCCCGGTCGAGGCGCCCAAGAACCCCGATACCTGCAACGTGTTCGCGCTCTACAGGCTCTTTGCGGACAGGGAACGCACCGAGGCGATGCGCGCCCGATACCTCCAGGGCGGAACGGGATACGGCGAGGTGAAGAAGGAGCTCCTGGGGCTCATATGGGAATACTTCGCGCCCTATCGCGCCGAGCGCGCGCGCCTCGCCAAGGATCCGGGTGAGGTTCTCGCGATACTTGCGAAGGGCGCGGAAAAAACGAGGGCAGTCGCCGTTCCCACGATCGAGGACGTCAGGCGAAGGGTAGGGATTGCGTATAACGCAGGCTGAGGCCGCCCCGCAGCCTGCCCGGCGCGGGACCGTGCGTTACGGATCCGTCACTTCCCGGGATTCAGCTTTCCTTCCTTCACGGCCTTGACGATGCGCTTGAAGGAATCCATTATGGAACCGGTCGCGAGCGAGGTGAAGACGAGCGCGACCGCCGCGGGGACCGCGAGCGCGACGGGCCACATCCACCACGGGGCGTGGGTCCCCCGATGCGCGAATTCCCAGGCGATTCCCGCCGTCGCGAAGAGCACGATGAGCGCCGTTGCAATGTTGCCGCCTATCATCCTTCGCTTCACCGTGACGCGGCTCAGGCGTGTCCGGTCGAAAAAGAAAAGAGCGTAAAAGGCGAGCGCGACCAGGAGCATTCCCGCCCCCGCGCCCATCAATCCCAGTGGCAAGTGGAGACCCGCACCGTCCCCGTGGGACTCCAGGAGCGCTGCCTGCTCGGGATGGTTGCCTAGCCAGCTCACGGTCCCGCTTTCCAGGTCATAAATCGCGCCGACGACACGGAGCTTTCCTTCCTTCACGCGCTCCTTGACGGCGTGGCTGCGCGCAAGCAGGTCATGCATGGATTGCCACACGTTCATCTCGATTCCTGCGGAGAGAAGCTCGTTTGAAAACGTGTCCCCGAACCGGGCTTTTGCCTTGATCGCCGCGGGGACGATATTGTCAACGAGCTGCGGGATGCTCCCGTGCACCTCCTCGCCCTTGAGCACCGCGGTCACGGCGCCGCATTTACTGTGACCGAGCACCACCAGGAGCGGCGTGCCCAGGTGGTCGGCACCGTATTCCGCCGAGCCGATTTCATCGGTATCGCTCACGTTGCCCGCGACCCTTACCACGAACAGCTCCCCGATGCCGGCATCGAAAATGTGCTCCAGCGGCACGCGCGAGTCCGAACAGCCGATGATCGTGACGAACGGATGCTGGCCTTTCTGCGCGACCTCGACGCGGCGCGCGGGCCCCTGCACGGGATTTTTACGCTTGTCCCGCTGGAATCGGGCGTTACCGTCCTTGAGACGCTGGAGCGCCTCGTCGGGGGTCATCGAGGGCGTTTCCACGCCGGCCGCGCGGAGAGGACCCGACGGGGCAGGGAGGAACACGCACAGAGCAATCACGGATATGATGATGGGCTTGAGATTCATTTACAGCCTCCTTTGCCGCCGGTAGGCGGCGGTTCGAACCTACCTGTTCTTCCGGATTATGCCCTTTATTTCCTCGAACCGCTCCTCGGTGAGGTCGTAGCGACTGAAGGGAATCAGGCTCGCGATAAGTGTGATCGCGGGGAAGAGACAGAAGGCGACGCGAATACCCAGCACCGCGCTTTCCGGCTGGACATCGCCCCCCTGGAAGCCCGAGAACGAAAGCGCGAATCCCATGATGCCCGGTCCTATGGAGTAAGCCATCTTCTGGCCCGACGCCCACGCCCCGGCGAAGATGCCCTCGCGCCGCAGGCCGGATTTCATTTCGTCGTACTCGATGGTGTCGGGCAGCATGGAGAAGGGGAAGAGCTGGAAGCTCGAAAAACCGATTCCCAGCACGAAGATCTGCGCATATAAAAGGTAGAGGTCCCCGGGGCCCGTGAAAAAGGTGGATGCGAGCATGACCGAGATGAGGCAGATGCCGATCCTGTAGGCGCGGATCTTGCCCAGCCTTACGCCGATCTTCACCCACACGGGGATGAAGACGATCGCGGTGCCGAATAGAATGGGGAAGATGATCCCCATCGCGGTTTCGGGCATGAGCATGACGTGTTTGATGAAGTAGATCATGCCCGCCATGAGCACGCCGATGCCGATAGACTGCATAGCATAGCTCGCCACGAGCATGAGGAACGGGAAGTTCTGGAGCGCGACGCGGACCTGTTCCCTGATGGGCGGCATGCGGTCTCCCGCGGGCCGAGACCTCGCCTTCTTCGTTCCCCAGAAACACGCGAGCGTGATCAGGGCGATCGCTGCGCCAAAGAGCGCCCCCATGAACGCGAAGCCTTTGGCGCCGCCGCCCCCCGCCTGGACGAGCGGCATCGCGAGCCCGCCGGCCAGCAATACGCCCACGGACGAGCTTATCATGCGAAACGAGGTTATAGACATGCGTTCGTTGTAGTCGTCGGACATCTCCGCGACCATGCTGGAATAGGGCACGTTTATGAGCGCGAAGGCCGTGCAGCCGAGCGCGAACATGAGCCCGGTGTGGAGCGCGTTGGCCGCGCCCGATTCGTAACCCGGGGCGAGGAAGATGAGAAAGAAGGTGAGCCCAAAGGGCAGCGCGCCGAACAACAGGAAGGGGCGCCGGCGTCCCCAGCGCGAGCGCGTCACGTCCGATATGCCCCCCATGATCGGGTCGGCGATGACGTCCCAGAGCTTGGGGAAGAAGAGCACGATCCCGGCGACCGCGGGTTCGATATGCAGGATGTTCGTGAGGAAGAATAACAGGTAGAACCCGGACGCCACGATGAAGATATTGCTCGCGATGTCCCCGATGCCGTACCCGAGCTTGGTGCCGAACGAGACCCTTTCCGCTGCCAGGGTCCGCCCGTTCGACTGGGAGGTTTCCTTCATTATTTCCCGCCTTTGCCTGCGTAGTAGGCGGGAATGCCGAATGGTCCGTGCGCCCCGCCCCGCTCAGCATCGCACGCATCGGCGCGTGTGTCAATGCGCGAAAATCTATGCAGGCGAATCAGACGCTGCGTTCCAGTATCTCGCCGGCAAGGCGCTCCGGCGTGGAGCCGCGCCGGAGCGCCTCCGCCTCGAGAAACGGGCGGAAGCTGAGGACCGCGCACGTGGTGAGATAATCCCAGTCCGCCGCCCGGGAAGCATCCCGCGCCGCGGGACGGAGCCAGCGGAAGGTTCCGCAGCGCCTGCACTGGTAGAGGAGGCCGGCAGGGGAGCTCGCGACAGGGTTCATCTGCGCCCCCGCCTCCCCCGGCTTCATCCCGAGGCAGAGATCGCAGCCGAAGGTTTTTTTCGACGCGATGTAGTCCCGCCCCATGGCGTGAACGATCTCGTCCTCGCCCAGGCCCGACGCGGCGGATTCCGATTTAAGCCATTCGGGGAAGCTCGCCCTGATGTTTTCCGGGGCACACTGCGCGGCGGACGCGTTTCCCCGCGGGTCAACCTCGACGATAACGTGCCCGCCGCACGTGCCGCACGCGACGAGCACCTTTCCGGTCTCCCTGTTGATAGAAACGATTTCGCGGCCCCGCGCCATGGGCCGGGGCCACGGCGCGCCCGGCACGATATCGCCGCAGTCGCAGGGGCGGTACGGAGCCGCCACCTACTTCTCCTCTTTCTCGATCACGATGAACTTGTGGGTTCCCCCGCGCGAGATCAGGAAGAGAAGCTTCTTCTTCTCCTTGAGCGTCTCCACCGCGTCCGCGTATGATTTTGCGGTATCTATGGGCGCGCGCTCGATCTCCTTGATAATGTCGCCCGCGATGAGTCCCGCGCGGTCGGCCGGTGAGCCGCGCTTAACCTGCGTGATCATGACGCCCCGCTTCTCGGTCGAGCGGAACTTGTAGGCGAGATCCTCGTCGATCTCCCTCACCGTGATGCCGATCTCGTCGCCGTTTTCCTGGCTTTCGCTCTCGGCGACGGGGGTCTTGTCGGGCAGGGTGCCCACGGTGAGATTGACAGCCTGGTCCTTCGCGTCGCGGTAGACGGAAAGCTTCACGGTCGCCCCCGGTTTTTTCCCGGCGATGAGCCTGCGCAGGTGATTGATGTCGCGGATTTTTATCCCGTCGACCGAGGTGATGATGTCGCCCTTGCGGATGCCGCTGCCCTCGGCGGGGGCGCCCTTCATGATGTCGGAGACGAGCGCGCCGCCCTCGCCCTTGTACTTGAACGAATCGGCCATGTCCTTCGTCACGTCCTGGATGAACACCCCAAGCCAGCCGCGCACCACCTTGCCCTTCGTGATTAGTTCGCTCAGGATTTCCTTTATCATGCTGGTGGGGATCGCGAAGCCGATTCCCATGTAGCCGCCGGTCTTGGAGAATATGGCGGTGTTTATGCCCACGAGGTTTCCGTCGATGTTGATGAGCGCCCCGCCGGAGTTGCCGGGGTTGATCGCGGCGTCGGTCTGGATGAAGTTTTCGTAGTCGGCCAGGCCCACGCTCTGGCGGCCCGTCGCGCTCACGATTCCCATCGTGACCGTGTGCGTGAACCCGAACGGGTTCCCGATCGCGATGACCACCTCTCCCACCTCGAGCTTGTCGGAGTCGCCCAATTGAATTACGGGAAGGTCGGCCGGGACCGCGCCGTCGATCTTGATGATCGCGATGTCGGTCGCGGGGTCCGTCCCCATCACGGAGCAGGGAAATTCACGCCGGTCGGAGAGCGTGATCTTGATCGCCCTCGTATCCTTGATCACGTGATAGTTCGTGATGATGTACCCGCGCTTGTCGACGATGACGCCGCTGCCGGAGGCCCTGGGTTCCACGGGCGGCTTGAAGGGGAATTTTTTTTCCTGGCGCCCCTGGTTGTCGTATTCGTAGACGTCGTTGTGGGGCGCTTCCTTCAGGGCCGAAATGTTCACCACCATGGGAACGGCCTTTTTGGTAATCTCGATGATCTGGTCGTTGAATTTCTTAAGCGCCTGGTCGTTTTTATCCGCGGCCGAGGCCGGGATGAACCCAAGAGCGGCCGCGAAGCAGACCGCGGCGACGAGGTATTTTTTTGACATTGAAGCATCTCCTTGGAGTGCATGTGCAATTTCCCGCGCGATGGGGCGCCGCGGGCGCGATTCCTTCCGGTGCCGGGCAGTTATTGAGCCACGCGCGTCCCGCGTTCGCGCGAAAGAGCGCTCCGTAATAAGCGCTCCCTGATGCAATTATTGCCCGGGGTCCGCGAGAACTTCAACTACATTTTCCGGGGTCCGATACGACCCCGGCGTATCGGACCCTCCACCGCAGATATACACATTATCCAGAAGTTAAAAAACGCCCCCCATACCCCACGGTGGGGGGCGAACGGCATTCCCGGAGACCGGAAACCGCTTCCCCAACAGGAAACGCGGCAGTGAATTCTGCCGCGTTTTTTCCCGCCCGCCGATACGCTGGTCCGGGGACTATTCTTTTTTATCGGCCCCCTCGTCTTTCTTCCCCGCCTTTTCGGGCTCCGCCTGGTCCGCGGCGATCTGGCTCAGGAGCGAGTCGAACGAGTAGGTGAGCGCGAAGGCGAGCGACACCGGCGTGCTGCCGTCGTTGCCCGAGAGCGACTGCGCGGTCGCGTTGCCCGATACGAACTCCGGGCCCCTCACGAAGAGGTCCACGTTCGCGAGCCAGTCGAGCCGGAGGTTGCCGTATTTGTACGAGAGCCCCAGGTTGAGCTTCGTGGTGGCCGAGTCGTCGCCGTTGATCGTCCGCGTAATGTCCGAGGCCGTCGAATCGTGCGCGCTGGAGTCCTCGCTCGTCGCCGGGTTGTAGATTATGTGCGAGAAGCCGAAGCGCAGGCTCCACCCTTCCGAAAGCCTGGTCTCCAGTCCCAGGAGTATGGGAATGGAAAACGCCGAGGCCTTGTTGGTGTACGTGCTGTCGGACGACGGCGCCACCGTCTGCGTGCCGGTGAAACTGTAATCCATCGCCAGGTAGTTAACGTTCATGCCGATATAGGCCATGAAGTCGCCTGTGAGCCGCATCTCGTCCGCCACACCGAAATTAATTTCCATGCCGGTTCGGCCGTAGGTGTCGCTCGCGTTCACCGGCCCCGCGCCGGTGATGACGTCACTGCCCTTTGTCGAGCGGTTGAGGGAGGTGAACCCGGCCTGGATGTGGAGCTTCTGCATCCTGGTCGCCTGCCAGTTATAGCGCATGGTTCCCCCGATGTCCATGGCCCCGTCCGATTCGTAGCTCATGGTCCTGGCGGACGCCGCGGCCGTCATGTCGTACGTGTTGGCGAGGTCGTACATCGTGAAGCCCAGGACCGTGTCCAGGGTCATCCGTTCGTTGATCCGGAACAGCACGGAAAGTCCCACGTTGTACTGGGTGCTCGAGAACTGGTACTCGTCCTTTTGCGTGCCCGTGGTATTGTCGTAGGTTTCGCCGTTCCATGCCGTGGCGTATCCCAGGCTGAAACCGAGCGTCCAGCGCGAGAACTCGTACGAGAGCAGCGCGATCACGTCCTTGTTCGCCAGGAACTTCCGGTAGGGGGTCGCCCCCGCCCCGTTGCCGTCGGGATCGTCGAGGTCGAGGATCGTGGGGCCGGGTTTCACGAGCGTGGGATTCATGAGCGATCGGGGCGTGTAGTTACCCATGTAATAAAGTCCCGCCGCGCCCGTGGTGTTCCAGGTGCCGTCATCCGCGGCGAGCCCGCTAAAGACGCCCAGGGTCAGTTTTTTCGCGGGGTTCCAGATGAAGCCACCCACGTTGTCGCCCGCGTTCGCGCCGATCCTCTCGAAGAAGATGGTGTTCCTGAACTGTCCCAGGTAGCTCGGGTTCGCGTAGATGTAGCTCTGCAGGCCGTCCACCATCCAGGGATGATCGGCGAGTCCCAGTCCCGAATCGAGCGTAATGGTCGCATGCGCCGGTGCGGCGGCCAACGCGAGTATGCACCCGGCCGCGATGAGCGCCGTAATTAATCGTGTTCTCATGAGATTCCTCCTTGATCGACGAGTCTTGTTCCCCGGGTGCGTCGTGCGGCGAGCGTGTGTTGGCTTCATCGTCATGCCTTCCTAGTCGAACCGGTATCCCGCGCACAGATATGCGCCCAGCGAGGACGAGCCCGTTTTTTCGAAATAATACAGGTATTGCGTTTCCAGACCCACCGCGTATCGGCCCCCGAACGTTTTCCAGATTCCCGCGCCGGCGCCCACGGTAAAGTCGAGCGAGGAGCGTTCGACTGAATCGGTTTCCCGCGCGATGACGGACCGCACGAGGGTCAATCCCGCCGCGGCGCGAAGCTGGATATCGAGCGACGAAACGGGGGTGAATACCAGTGCGAGCGAGGGCAGGGCGCTGATATACGTTATGCCGCCCGCGTTCTCTTTGTCTTTAAGCGGCGCGAAATCGAGTTCGAAGCCCACGGCGAGCGGGTCTCCGGGTTCCCGGCCCTGGATGAAGGCCCTGAACGAATACCCGGGATCGAGCACGCCTCCAATATCGCCTAACGCACGGAAATAGCCGCCGCCCGCGCTCACGAGCATCGTTGCCGCCCTCTCCTCGTCGCGGGGCTTTTCCCCGCCGGCGACCTTGGTGCCCTCGTCTCGTTTTTCCACGCCGCCGAACGCGGCGTCCTGCGCACGGGCGATCGCCGGCAAAAAGAGCGCCGCGCCGATAATTACGAGCGTCAGGAGGAACTTATAAGGGATGGTGTCTGGTCCGGACATATTCCTACCAGTTCATCGAAGATTTCGAGTCGTAGGTGAGAGTTCCGAACTGGTTATACACGGTAATCGTCCTGTTCGCCCGCCCTATGCCCTGGATGTTGATCTTGATCGCCTTCCAGTAGCGGTCCGACGGGGCCCCCGACGGGAAGTTGATCTCGCGCGCCATTCCCTGCGAGTCGTACACGCGCATGGTAATGGGCGAATAACCCCAACTTCCGCCGTTGGCGGACCAGCGGTGTACGGTGTAGGTGTACACGCCATATACGTACTGGTTGCCGCCGTACCGGAAGAGATTGATCGCTTCCGGGCCGAAATAGGTGGTGTCGTCCTGCACCAGGCTGGACGTCGACTGTGTGCCGGTCAGGTCGCCCATGGCTCCGGCGATGTATGCGCCGGTGTTCTCGTTGAAGGATTTACTGTTGCTCCAGTATATGTGGAACCTGTTGTTCGGCGCGCCGTCCACGGATACGGTCTTGTTCGTGGGGCCCACCAGGTGCAGGTCAAGGTCGCTCGGGTCCGTGGGCGAACTCGTTCTGCCTCCCCAGAGGAGGATTACGCGCACCTGCGGCTCGTCCAGGACCTCGCACATCGCCTGGCTTCCCAGGTTGAAGTTGCCGGCCACCGTCGCGTTGTCCGCGGTGAGATCGAAATAGCGGTTCATGGTGATCGTGATCGAATACGTTCCGGGATCGAGCGTGGACGATTCGAACTTTCCCCTGTGGACATATCCCGGGGGATCGCCCGCGGGGTAGGTGTTCGGTTCGGGGTCCGTGGTTGAGCTCGAACTCGTGAGGGTCTCCACGATCGTGTTATCCCAGCGGCGAATCACCACCGTCGCGCCCGCGATGCGGTGCCCGTCGTTCGCGTCAACCACGGTGCCCGTGATTATCCCCTGCGCCGCCGAGGTCGAGACCAGGAAGACGGAGCCCACGTCGGTGACCGCGCCCGCGCTTACCGTGATATTGTTCTTGATTGCCGCGTTGAAACCGCCCGCCGACACGCTCGCGTAATAGGCGCTGGTGCCGATGGGTGCGTTGCCGAAGGTAAAAATGCCGTTTGCATCCGTCAAAGCGCTCGATACGATGGAGTCGTCGGAAACGCGCTTGAGCGTCACGAGCGCGCCCGCAATCCCCGTGCCCCCGCTCGAATTCTTAACCTTTCCCGTCACGCCCCCGGTGACATAAATCCCGTTGGAGGCGTCGCCAAAGCCGGACCAGTTTCCCGCCGCGTCGCGGACCTTCGCGCGCGCGAAATACTGCGCCCCGTTAGCGGGGTTGACGATGTAATTGAAGTTATGCGCGTTCCCCACGGATATCCCGTCATCGCCGCCGTACACCGGCGCGGTGAACGACGGGTTTGTCGAGACCTGGACCTTCGCTTCGACCGTGCCGGCGGGGTTCGTCCAGCTGAACTCCAGCCTCAGGTCGCCGTCGTAGTCGCCCGCGTCCCATGTAACGGGGGCCGATGGAGCAGAAAGGTCGACGGTCCACTCGTAATTCGTCGCACCTGCCTCGCTCTGCCAGTTGCCCGCGAGGTCCCTTCCAATCACGTAAATCCGGTGCGTCGCCTCCGATATACCGGGGATAGAGATCAGCGTGGCCGTGGATATCTGGCTGCTCCAGGATTCATTGTCGAGCTTGTACTTGTAGGCAACCACCCCCGGTCCGCCCACGGTAATGGAGATCGCGGTCTCGCGTGTGGGATCCGACGGCTGCCCGGAAAGGACCCCCGCAGGCGCCGTACGGTCGATCGTCCACGTCCAGGTCGTGGCGTTTAGCTCGGCCTGCTCGGAGCCCGAGTCCTTGCGCCCGCGCACGTAGAGCGTGTGCGCGCTCTCCGCGAGCCCGGTATAATATATGGAGGTCGCGATATCGGTCCACGCGAGCGTCCATTCGCCACCGTCAAGCTTGTACTTGTACTTGGTGATCCCGGAACCTCCCACGTCGATGTCTATCGACGTCGACTGCGTCCAGGTCGAGGGCGTGTTCGAGAGCAGCGCCGTAGGCGCGGAGAAGTTTATGGTCCACAGGTGCGCGGTCGGCGCGCCAACAGGCTGCCAGTTGCCCGCACCGTCCCTGGCGATAACCTCAATGGTGTGATTCGTTTCCGCGAGGCCGGTGCGTGCGATGGGCTGAGCCGTCGTGCGCTCCGCGCTCCAGGCTTCCAGGTCGATCCGGTACTTGTAGGCCGTCACGCCGGTTCCGCCCACGATAATGCCGGTAGAGGTGCTGTTCGTGGGGTCATTGGGCAGGTTCGAGAGCTCCGCCTCGGGGGGTGTGATGTCCACGGACCAGGAGTATGCAGTCGCGTCCGCGATCGCCTGCCAGTTGCCCGCGGTGTCCTTCGCGATCACGAAAAGGGTGTGCGCCCCCTCCGTTATACCGGGCACCGCAATGTGGGCCGCCGCGGAAAATTCCTCGCTCCATACCCCGCCCTCGTCTATCTTGAACTTATACGACACGACATCGCTGCCATTCGCGAGGACGTCGATCGCATCGTCGGAGGTCGGATTCGCGGGCGTCCCGGAGAGCAGGGCCGCGGGCGCGTCGAGGTCTATCGTCCAGGCGAACGCCGTGGCGCTTTGCGCGTCCTGTTCGTTGCCGGCGGCGTCCACGCCGACCACGCGGAGCGTGTGAGCGCCCCCCTCTATACCGTTAAGCGAAATAGGATTGGCGATCGCGATCCGTCCCGACCACAGGCCGCTGTCGAGCTTGTAGCGGTACTGCACGACGCCGCCCGCGCCCGAGACGGCGATGTGCACGCCCTGGTCGCTCGTGGGATTCTCGGGGAGCGACAGGAGCGTCACCGCCGCGGGGGCGGTCGTATCCACCGTCCACGTGTACGCCGTCGCGTCCGCGTCGTCCTGCCAGGTGAAGGGCGGTATCGCCCTGCGCCCGCAGACGTACAGGGTGTGTTCGCCGTCGGCGAGCGCGGCGAGCGAGATGAGCTCGGTGATGCTGGCCTGTGCGGACCAACCGCCCGCGTCCAGCCTGTACTTGTACGCGTTGATCCCCGTTCCGCTTACGGTAACCAGGGCCGCATTTTCGCTCGTGTAGCCGGATGGGAGCCCGGACAGCTGCGCGGCGATCCCGGCGCTGTCCACGGTCCACGAGAAGGTCGTCGCCGCCGCCTCGTCCTGCCAGTTGCCGGCCTCGTCCCGCGCGATCACGTACAGCGTGTGCGCGGCGTCCGCCAGCCCGTCGAGCGCGATGTGCACGGTGGAAGCGGTCTCGTCGCTCCACAGGGGATCCGAGTCCAGCCTGTATCGGTACCCGATGACCTGGGCGCCGCCCACGATGATTTCGGCGGAGGGGCTGTCGGTGAAATTCTCCGGCAGGTTGAAAAGATCCGCGACTGGCGCGGCCGTGTCCACGGTCCAGCCAAACACGGTCGGCTGCGCGATCTCCTGCCATTCGCCGCCCGCCGCGTCGTCCTTGCCGATTATCCTGATCGTGTGGTACCCGTCCGAAAGGCCGTTAAGCGATATCGGAATGCCCGCCGCGGTTTCGCCGGACCACGCGCCGCCGTCCAGGCTGAACTGGTAGGCGATGATCCCGGCGCCCTCGACATGGATGTCCGTCGCGGCGGAATTCGTGTGCGCGGGCGGGGTCCCGGTCAGCTCGGCGACGATGGAACCCTTTCCCGTGAACTGCGAGAGCAGGTTTGCAATCGCGTTGCGTTCCGTGTCGGCGACGTTTTGGACCAGCATCGTGTACTGCTTGCCGTTCAGCATGCGGTGTTCCGTGTCCCCGGCGACGTCGAGCATCACCGTCTTGCCGTCGGCCGCCAGGGCCGCCCCGGTGATCTCGATGCGGTTTGGTCCCTGCACGTAATAATTGGTTATCTGCTCCGCGCTCGTCCTGTCCAGCGCCTCGGAAAACTCCACGTCGATGCGGGTGCGCGAAAGCGCCGTCACCGCGGCGATCGCCGGGGACTCGGTGTCGGGCGTGGGCCCCGTGGTGTCCTCCACGTAGCGTTCCTTCTGGTACTGGTTGAAGGCGTCGCCGCTGCAGCCCCCCAGGAGGGAGGCGGCGAGGAGGAAGACGGCGGTATTTTTCATCGCGTGCATTGCGTACCTTCTCTCTAGTAGCGGCGGACCTTGAGATCGTCGATCAGAATGTTGTTCCCCACGTCGCCCGCGGAAACGGCGCGTATGCGCAGATTCACGACTGCGCGCAATTCGGGCGCCGAAAGGTCGATGTCGTGCGTAATCCATGCCGGCGAGCCCGCGCAATACGCGTCGAAGCGCAGGATCGCCGAGTCCGTTACGTACTGGAAGCCGTTCCCGGTATCGGCCCAGAAATCGATACGGTCCTGCGCGTTGTACATGTTTTCATGAACCATCTGGAACGAGAGCACATAGATACCCGGCGCGCTCATGTCAACGGGAGTAACGGTTTCGAGATACGTCGAATCACCCGGCTGCCACTCGAGCGTCGCCGCGCGGGCCATGAAGCCTCCCTCGGCAGGATCCTTGCGGGGATTGTTGCTGGAATAGGCCTGGTTCCACGCACGGCCGCCCAAGGGCACATTAATAAGCGCGGTAAAGAACGGATCCGCGTAGGATTCGAAAGTCTCGGCCAGGATCGGGGTGGTATCCGTCTCGCTTCCCGTCGTAAAATCGAGCACGCCGTCCGCGAGGACGGGTACGCCGTCCAGTGGATTTCCGGCTGTATCGGCAAAGCCCGAGAGCGTCACCGTGTGATCCGTGTTTTCATCCAAGGTGCCCGATACGGCGAAGCTCACCGTGCGGTTTCCCTCGGACCACACGCCCGCGCCCAGCGAAACTCCGGCGGTTCCCGCGAGCACGGCGCTTCCCGCCGCCGGGTTCATCTGATCGTTGAACCTGATCACGATGCGCGGTATGTTCCTGTTCACCAGGAGGCTTCCCTCCGCGGGGATCGTGGACTTCACCTGGGGTGCGGTCCCGTCCGCGGCGGTGGTGAAGTTCAGTCTGCCGTTGCCCAGGTAGGGCGTACCGTTGAGCAGATTTCCCACGACGTCGGCGAACGAGCCTCCCCAGTACGAGAGGTACACCTCGTATTCCGTGTTCGTGGCAAGTTCGCCAATGATCGGGAAAACCGCGCGCGTATAACCGTTTTCCCATGCCGGGGTGCCCAGGCTTCCCGTTACCTGCCCGCCCGTGCGGTTCATCAATATCGCCCGGCCCTTATCAGGATCCATGGCTTCGCTGAATTCGATCGTGATTTCGGGCAGGTTACGTGAGACTCCACCCGCGCCCTCGGCGGGTACGGTGAGGCTCGTCGTCGGAGGCGTGGAATCGTCGGTCGTGGTGAAATTCCAACTGAGCTGCACGAGCTGGTTCTGGTTCACGGACGTGTCCCGTATGGCGTTCGTAAGCGTGACCGTGTAGACCGTGTTCACCGCGAGGCTCGCGTTCGGGTCCAGCGTCGCGGTTCTCGTCGCCGGGTCGTAGACGACCAGGGCCGGAACCGCCGTGACGCCTTGGCGCAGGTAAAACGAGGTACCGCTCACACCGGAAACAGGCTCGTCGAATGTCACGACGACGTTCGCGCTCGTGCGCACGCCGTTGTAATCCGCCTCGGGCGAGCGTGAGCTCCACATCGGCGGGGCGCTGTCCGCCTGGGTCGTGAAGTTCCACGAAGTCTGGACGAACATGTTGTCGGCCACGTCCTTAATGGCGTTGGTAAGCGTCACCGTGTACTGGGTGTTTTCCTGGAGCGGTTCGTTCGGATCGAGGGTCGCGGTAAGGATTAAATCGTCATAACTTACCCCCGCATTTACCTGCATCCCGTCCGAAGTCTTGACCAGTGTGAAGCTCGTGCCGCTTACGTTTCGAACAGCCTCGTTAAAGGTAACGGTGATGGAATCTTCCAGCGGCACCGCGTCCGCCGGCGGCTCCGGGTATTTGGAATCGATACCGGGCGCCGTGATATCGGCGCGCTGGCCGGTGGTGAAGTTCCACGAGAACGGGACAAGCGCGTTGCCTGTCGTGTCCTTGATGCCCGCGGTAAGCATCACCGTGTACCCGGTGGTTTCGGCAAGATCGTCCCTGGGGTCCAGCACCGCCCTGAATGTACCGGCGTCGTAGGTGATATCCGCGGGAACGGGCTCCCCGTCGCTCACACGCACCAGGGTAAAGGTCGAATCGCTCACGCCGGTCACCGGTTCGGAAAAGGTGACCTCAACGGTCGCGTTGGTGCCCACGTCTACCGCGTCCGTTCCCGGGTTCCGGTCGGTCAGGGACGGGGGCGTCTGGTCGCCGGTCGTGAAATTCCACGTGAGGGGCGCGTTGAGCAGCACGTTTCCGGTCAGGTCGGTGATCGCCCCGGTGAGGGTCACCGTGTACTGCGTGAGCTCGGCGAGCGTGTTCTTGGGTGCCAGTGATGCCTTCTTTTCGGCGTCGTTATACGAAATGGTCGCTTCAACCGGCTGCGCGTCGCTGGTCCGTACGAGCGTGAACGATACCGTGCTCACACCCACGACCGATTCGTTGAATTTCGCGTACACCGGTGTATCGAGCGGGACGTCCGCGGTTTCGGGATAGCGCTCCGTGTCGAAGGGCTGCGCGGTGTCCTGGCTCGCGCCGGTGGTGAAGCCCCAGCTTGTCTGCGCAAGCTGGTTGTGATTAATGGAAGTGTCGCGTATCAGGTCGCTCAGGTAGATCGTGTATCCGGTACTCGGGTCAAGGTCGCTTTCCGGGTCCAGCGTGGCGCTGAAGGTGACCGGGTTGTATGATACGATTGTGCTTATCGGCGCGTTATCCGCCGTTCTCCGGAGCACGAAACTCGCGTTGGTGACGTTCATCACCTGTTCGCTGAAGCTCACAGTGATCACCGTGTTCGTGCCCATGCCCGAGTCGCCCTCGTCCGGGGCGCGCGCGTTTACGAAGGGAATGGTCCTGTCTTCGGTGAGGAACGACCATTGCACGGGGGCGCCCGTCAAAATATTTCCCGCCGTGTCCCTCACGGCCGCCGACAGCCCGGCGGTGTAGTTCGTGTTTTCCTCGAGATCGACGGTCGGGTTGAGCGTCGCCGTGAGGGTCTGCGGGTCGTACGACACCGTCGCGCTTACGGGAAACCCGCCCCCCTCGCGGGTGAGGGTAAAGCTCGCATCGTTCACCGCGCTCACCGCCTCGCTAAACCTGACGGTCACGTCGGTGCCCACCCAGGTATTCTGCGCGGCCGCATCGGGATTCTTTTCGACCACCGCGGGATTTGTAAGATCGGGCGCGGGGCCGGTGGTGAACACCCAGACCACGGGCGCGCCGTCAAGGGCGCTCCCCTCCACGTCCCTGACGCCACCCGTCACGGTCGCCACGTAATGGGAATCGGGTTCAAGGTCCGCGTCCGGATCGAGCGTCGCGGTCCGGGCTGCCTCGTCATAATTCACATGGGACTGCGTGTCGCTCGCCGCACCCAGCTTTTTCAGGGTGAAGGCGCCCCCGGTGTTGTTGATGCCGGTCACCGGTTCGCTGAAGCTGACCGAAATATTGGTGTTGAGCGGAACATCGGTCGCGTTTTCGTCCGGCACGCGAAGATTAAGGACGGGCGGGGTCGCCCGGGGCGCGTCCGGGACGGCCGTGCAGGACGCGGCGGCCAGGGCGATCGCCCACGCGCCCAGAACAGCCTTTAGTCTTGATTTCGTGTCCTTCTTCATAATCTACGTTCTGCCGAAATCGTTTCCTTTATCCAAAAAGGGATTTCCAGATAACCATAACAATATACCATCTATCGGCAGAATTAGCAAACAAAAAAAGCCCGTTTGGGTTTTTTATTTAAAAATTTTCGTTCTCTAATTTAAACTTATTAATTGTAATAGTTTATACTATAAGGGACATAATGCGGGATGTGACAGATTACAGTTTTCATGGTCCGATAATGCTGGTTTGCATACGGACGTCCAGGCGCATAGCAGGGCATCAATGAATCCCGGAAATTGCAATGAGGGTGCCCGGCGGCATCGGGTGTGTCGGCATGGAACGGAGTTTGCGAGCCGGCACGCGTAATGGGAACGCGGCTCGATCCGCCGATACGTCGACTGGCGTTTAAAGCGCGGCGATCAGCTTATTACTTCCGCAAGGGAGCTCAGGTTGAGCAGGCTGGTGACCATGGGGGTCGCGTTGAGAATCCTCATGGACTTCGCTTTCTGTTTCTGGAGCTTGTAGAGCATGATGAGCTGGCTGATGCCGGTGGAATCGATGAAGTCGATGCTTCCAAGGTCGACCTCGATGTCCTGGGCGGACGTCTTGACCATCTCCACGATCTTTTCATGGAACTCGACGAAGGATTGAGCGCCGTTTTCCCTGTCGACCGAAAGCCTGATCACTTCCGCATTTTCCAATATTTTAAAATTCATCGTTCCTGCGCCACATACGCCATCGTGTTCTTGTTGACGTATACATTGAAAGATGGTAACTACCAGATGTCAAGAGCAAATAGTCGGACGGGCGGTCAATTTACAGAAATGCCGAATCGCGCGTACAGAGGCGTACCGGAGGCATGGGTCCGGGAGGGGAACCCATGAGCCGAGGGGCGGTGCGCATCACCCCGGGATGTTCCCGCGGGTATAATGTGGATCAGTGACGTGCATAAAGATGTGGAGTGAGGGAAGGAACGATGCCCAGGATAAACGAGGACAAAAAAGAGAGAAAAAACCGGGAGAAAAAAAGGCTCATCATCGACGCGCTCAAACGCTGTCTTGACCGGGAGGCGTACTCGTATATATCTCTTCAAACGGTCGCCGACGAGGCCGGCGTATCGAAGGGGGGCCTGCGCTACTATTTCCACACCAAGGAGGCGATGTTCATGGAGCTCATCGGGAGTTTCTTCACGGACATCGAGAAAGACCACCTGGGCGTCATCGGCAATATCGATCTCGCCCGCGACAGGGCGTTCCTCTCGACCCTGTACGGGATCGAGAGATTCGTGCTCAACACGCGAAATATCAAGATATTCCTGAACCTGGTCCTCTACGGGCTCGAAGACAACAAGATCATGGGTCCCATCCGCGAATTTTTCCGTAACCACCTGAATCTCTACGAGGACATCGTGCGCAGGGCGCAGTTCGGCCAGGCGGGGCAGGGGGACAATGGGTTCGATTACCAGTTCAAGGCGCGCATCGCACAGATCATCTTCCTGAGCGCGGGCTTGCTGGAGGAGGTCGATCCCATAGGGATGGACCCGTCCAGGCTTACCCGGTACGTGATTTCGCTGTTTGGGGATTCACGCCCGGAGAATTGACGCCCTGCGCCCCGCCTTATTTGAGCTCCAGTATTCCGGGCAGATAGACCTCGATGAATTTCCGGTCCTCCATCCCCGTGAGGTCGCGGTAGAGATCGGACCCGATATCGATGAGCGGTTCCCCGCAGCTGCACCTGAAGCCGGTCGCGCCGGCATGTTCGTGGCAGAAATATTTCCTCTCGTCGCTGAACCGGGGGAGGACCGAGTCGAGCGCGCCCCCCACCAGGTCCTTCTTGCGCATTTCGACCTTGCTTTTAGTGAGAACGATCGCCTCCATCACCCCCTTGTGGCAGGTGATGAAGCGGGAGTATTCCTCTTCGCTCATGGTGCGCAGCATCTCCGCGATGCTTTCGTCGCAGGCTTTTTCGGCGCATTGTTCCCTGGTGAAATACTTTCCGAACGAGATTGCCCCGTATCGGCCCCCCACGTATTTGCCGTATACGAAAATCTTCTGCTTGATGGAACCCATGCAGATGTAGATCGCGTCGGCGGCCTCTCCCGATACGGTTGCGGATACGTAATCGAGCTCCCTGCCGCAAGAGACGCAATGGATTTGGTCGATTCCTTTGGTTTCGCTCGAACACATATTATGGGAATGGCTCATGGGGCGCTCCGAAGCTGGGGTAAAATCGGGACGAAAACTACGAAAAACCGGTCCGTCCGTCTGTCCGGTCCGTTTATACCACGAGTATATATAATGTCAATTAGATAAATGCGGTTTTTTACCGGGGGTTACTTGTAGAGCAGGTATTTTTCCCGTACCCTCTTGAACGATTCGAGCCGGGGCTGCCACGCGGCGATTATTTTTTCAGGGGCGAGCTTCTGCCAGGCGAGGAGGTTCCAGGTGTACCTGTCCCCGGTCTCGTTTACGAAGCCTTCATACGCCATGAACCGGTCGGGATGAATCTCGTACATGGCCTGCAGCATGTGAAGCCCGGCGGCTATCGAATCCAGCGTCTCGCGGTCGGTGATTTCAGCCTGCACCCCGCTGCACAACTGGTAGCGGTAGGGGTGATACGGCGCCGTGGGCGTGAAGGTGCAGGGCTTGAATTGAATGCCCGGCGTCGATCGCTTTGAAAGATTATCGGCGATACGCTTTCCGTCGAAGAAGGGGGCCCCATACATCTCGAAGGGCTTATCGGTCCCCCGCGCCACCGATGCGTTCGTGGTTTCCGTCACGCCCAGACCGGGGTACAGTATGGCGCCGTTCAGGGTCTTCATGTTGGGGGAGGGATTCAGCCACGTGAGTCCCGTCTGGTCGAAATACATCGAGCGCTTCCAGTTCTTTACCGGCACGACCTCGAGGGTACACCCGATCTTGAAGTGACCGTTGAACAGAAGGGCAAGCTCGCCCGCCGTCATGCCGTGCCGGGTGGGGATCGGGTAAATCGAGGTGATCCCGCCCCACACGCCGTTCTCGGGCACCGCCCCCTCGACCTTGACGCCCCCGATGGGATTCGGCCGGTCGAGCACCACGAACTTGATGCCCGTTTCAGCTGCCGCCCTCATGCACAGGGCCATCGTCCCTATATACGTATAGAACCGCGTGCCTATGTCCTGGATGTCGAATACCAGCACCTCAATTCCGCGCAGCATCGCTTTCGAGGGTTTGTACGACTGGCCGTAAAGGCTGTATATGGGAAGCCCCGTCTTTTTGTCAACACTGGAAGCCACCGATTCGTCCGCGGTGCCCCGGATTCCGTGTTCGGGGGAAAAGAGCGCGACGAGGGTGCATTTCCCGGAACCGTGAATCGTGTCGATCGTGCTCGCGCCGCTCCGGGTGATCCCGGTGTGGTTCGTAACGAGCCCTACCCGCTTGCCGGCGATCGAATCGAAACCCCGCTCTGCCAGCACGTCGATGCCCGGCAGCACCGGGCCTGCCGGCTCTTCCTCGGAGAAGCCGCTCATCAGGAGGGTGCCGAATATCAGCACCACGGCCAGGGCGATCCCGACAAATATGCCGGTGTGCGGGCGCACGGGGGTGTGTTTGAACGGACTTATGGTCATCATTGGTCGGCTTCCTCTATTGAGTCCCGGCGGTCATCGTGCGGATCCCCGAATTGCCGGGAAACCCCGGAGAAGGGGGATTATCCCCCCGGGGCCCTCCGATGTCAATAAAAAAGGGCATTTCACATGCTAATCATCCAGGTGGACATTATTTTCCGGGTAGTGTGGCGTAGATTATAAGTCAACCAAGGTGTGTCTCCAAAAATCCCCCTCCCTTGATGGGAGGGGTTAGGGGAGGGTGATGCTTTCCCCTCTCACCCGACCTCGATGTACAGGATGTACGAATGCCGCGGAGGACACGGATGTCCGTGAGCGGCCCCCATCGAGGGGGAGGAGTTTGGGCTGGACCCGCTATATAATTTACATTTAGTCGTCTTCCCGGAGGAGCTCCCACAGGAGTATGCCCGCCGCGACGGACGCGTTGAGCGAGGAGATGTGCCCCCTGAGGGGGATGCGCACGAGGTAGTCGCACTTCTCGCCCGTGAGGCGGCGCATGCCGCTTCCCTCGCTTCCTATCACGAGGACCGCGGGCCGCAGCTCACGGAGCTTTTCCATGCCCGTGTCACCCTCGTCGGAGGTTCCGATAATCCAGAAGCCCGCCTCGCGCGCCTTCTCGAGCGTCTGCGCGATGTTTCCCACGTGCATTATCCGGATATGGGCCGTCGCTCCGGCGGAGGTCTTGATAATGGTCTGGTTGATCTCCGGCGCGTGCGCCTTCGTCATGATCACGCCCCCGGCACCCAGGGCCTCCGCCGTGCGTATGATGGAACCTATGTTATGGGGATCCGTAAGCTGGTCCAGGGCGACAAGCACCCCCGACCGGGCCGCCAGCTCCGCGATGAATTCGTCGTCGCGTATCTGCGGCCCCCGCGACACGATGCGCAGCATTACCCCCTGGTGGCGGGATGAGGAATCCACCCGGGAAAAGAATTCCCTCTGGGCGTAGGTGATCTTCACCGCGGCCCGGCGGGCCTCCGCGGCGATAATCTCGATGATCTTCCCGTGCGCGGACTCGGAGATGAACAGCTCGGCGTCCTGTCCCGGCTCCAGGGTGCGCAGGTATTCCAGGACTGGGTTGCGGCCTATTATTTCTTTTTTTTCCATCGTGTCCCGTCTTTAGTATCTTCAAGCACGATTCCCTCGGCCTCGAGCGCCGCGCGGATCTCGTCCGCCCGTGCGAAGTTCCTCTGCTTCTTCGCGTCCTTCCGCTCGGCTATGAGCGCCTCGATGCGCGCAGAGTCCTCGGGGGCGCCGGCGTCGGCCGGGAAGAAGATCACCCCCAGGACCGAGTCGATCCTTTTCAGCGCTTTCATGACGAGGGCCTTCCCGGGGCCGGACAGCGTTCCCCCGTCGATATGTGAATTCACCGCGTGGATGAAATCGAAGAGCGTGCCCAGCGCGCCCGACACGTTGAGATCGTCCTCCATCTCGATCGAGAATTTTTCGATGAAGCGCTCGATCATGGGCGCACAATCCGGGGTTTCCCCGTCGCCGCCCGGGACGTCCCCCAGGCGCACGAGGAGGTTGTCGATGCGCTCGAGCGCGGCCCCGGCCTGGTGGAGCCCCTCGAAGGTGAAATTGAGCTGCTTGCGGTAGTGCGCCGAGAGCAGGAGATAGCGGATCGCGCGCGCGGTGTAGCCCTTTTCAAGCAGGTCGCGCAGGGTGTAAAAATTCCCCCTGGACTTGGACATCTTGGAGCCCTCGACAAGCAGGTGCTCGACGTGTATCCAGTAACGGACGAATCGGTCCCCGTATGCCGCTTCGCTCTGTGCGATCTCGTTTTCATGATGCGGGAAGATGAGGTCGACCCCGCCGGTATGGATGTCTATGGTGGAGCCGAAAATCTTCCTCACCATCGCCGAGCACTCGATGTGCCATCCCGGGCGGCCCTTGCCGAAGGGCGTGTCCCATGAGGGCTCGTTCTCCGGCGCGGACTTCCAGAGCGCGAAGTCGCGCACGTCGTCCTTCTCGTATTCGTCGGTGTCGTAGCGAAGGCCGGACTTGATCTCGCGCGTATCCAGGCGGCTGAGCGCCCCGTAGCGCTCGAACTTGGCGATGCTGAAGTACAGGGAGCCCTCCTTCTCGTAGAGGATGCCCTTTTCACGGAGCCTTTTCATGATATCGATCATAGCGTCTACGGACTCGGTTGCGCGCGGGTTGTGCTCGACCGGCTCTATGTTGAGCGTTTTCAGGTCCTCGAAAAAGATGCCGATATAGCGGTCCGTGTATTCGCGCAGCTCCACGCCCTCGCGGTGCGCGCCCGCGATCGTCTTGTCGTCCACGTCCGTGATGTTCATGGCGTGATCGACCCGGAAGCCGCGGAACTTCAAATAGCGCCTGAGCAGGTCGTTGAACATGAAGGTGCGGAAGTTCCCGATATGGGCGTATCCGTAGACGGTGGGGCCGCAGGAATAGATGGTCACGGGGGGGTACTCGGCGACCGAGGCCTTTTTTGATCCCCCGGGGATAAGTTCCTCCCGGAGCCCGGTGAGCGTGTTGTGGATTTTCATGGCGGTGCGCCTCTCGCGTCTGGAAGTTACTGGGTGCCGGGCGCGATCTCTTCTCCCTCATCGTCCAGGAGAAGCTCCTCGACCTCGCTGTACGCGAGCGTCGGGATTTCCTCCGGACGCTCCCCGGCCTCGGCCGGAGCCGCCCCTTCGCCGGGCCGATACAACTCCGGCGTGAAACGGAATTTGTCGATGTGCTCCGGGCTCAGCTTGTAATACGCAAGAAGCACGTGAAGCTTCTTGATGTATTCAATCAGTTCTTTGAGCTTTTTGTTTTTCCTGTCAATTGTTGTTTTACTCTCGATTATGAGTTTTTTCAGGAGCTCGGTGCGCTTGGTGAGCTTGTTCTGGAGGTTCTGGACCGTGTCGTAATACTCCTTGTTCACGCGCTGGAAATCGATGCGCGCGAGCACGATCTCGCCCTCCTGGCGGTCCTTCTCCACGCTTTCCAGTATCTGGTTGAGCTCCTTGACCGAAAACAGGTCCTCGGTGGAGGTCTGTATCCACCGGGTGCCGTCCGCGTCGGTGAATTCCGTGTTCAGCGGTGCGAGTGGTTTTTTGGCCTTTTTCATTGAGCGCTGCGTTCTCTCTTTTTGGGGCATCGGGCCCCGGTACTCGGGCGGGAGGCCTCTTTACACTATCGGCAGAATCGGCCCCCCCCTTGCCTGTCTTTATTATAGTAAATAATAAAATCCGGGGTCCGGCGTAAAGCCCAATTTTACTTTGACAAAAAGCTCTCATGTCACGATGGTGTGCGCTAGAAGGCCATGCGAAACCCCATTACATCCGAATTGATCGAAAAGCTTGCCGCCCAGGGCTGCGCCCTCGCGAATGAGCCCATGAGCAGGCATACGACGTTCAAGGTGGGCGGTCCCGCCGAGCTTCTCGTGTGCCCCTCCGGCCCCCGGCAGGCCGCCGCCGTGGTAAGCCTGGTGAACGAGGCGCGCATACCGCTCACGGTCATAGGCGGCGGCTCGAACCTTCTCGTGGGAGACCGCGGGATACCCGGAATCACGCTCTCCCTGGGCCATGACGGCGCGTGGAAGGGCGAGATGCGCCGATGCGCCGACGGCACGGTCTACGCCGACGCGACCGTCCCCAAGGAGCGCTTTATCGACTGGTGCCTGGATGAGGGCCTCGAAGGGGCGGATTTCATGGCGGGTATCCCCGGCTGCCTCGGGGGCGGCATCGTGATGAACGCCGGGACCTTCATGGGCAACTTCATCGATATTCTCACCAGGATCGAGTATATCGACCGTAAGGGCGCGTCGAAGAGCCTCGAGGTGCGGCGCGAGATGGCCCATTACCGGCGTATGGACATGGAGGAGGGGGCGGTCATTACCGGCGCGGTGTTCCGTCTGCCCGAATCCGCCGATATACGATCGGCCCGGGCGCGCATCCGCGCGATACTCGACGATCGCGGGGCGAAGCACCCGCTCCAGTATCCATCGGCGGGATCGGTGTTCAAGAACCCGGACGGCCATTCGTCCTGGAAGCTGATCGACGAGGCGGGACTCAAGGGTTACCGCATCGGCGGGGCAATGGTCTCCGAGCTTCACACCAACTTTATAGTCAACGTTGACGGCGCGAGCGCGGGAGACGTGCGCGCGCTCATCGAGCACGTGCGTGATACCGTTTCCCGGCGTTTTTCGATCGCCCTGCATCCCGAGGTGCGTATGACGGGGGAGTTCTGATATGCGGGAACGCACCGAACCGGCAGCGGAAATGAGGCTTAAGGACGCCGTGTACTGCGCCCTTGATTTCGAGACGACGGGTATCAACCCCGTCGCCGACGGGATAGTGGAGATCGGGCTGATACGCTTCACCCTGGGCGAGGTACTGGAAACCTATTCGACGTTCGTGAACCCGGGGCGCGACATGCCCGAGGCCGTGATCAAGATACACGGGATCACCGGGGACATGGTCAAGGGCGCCCCTCCCATCGCGGACCTCCTGGACAGCCTGGCCGGGTTTATCGGCGACTCCCCGCTCGTGATCCAGAACCCGCGGTTCGACCTGTCGTTCATGGAGGTCGCCTTCAAGCAGAGCACGCGCGATGTCCCGGCGTTCCGCGCCTACGACACGGTGAGGATCGCGCGCCAGACCTTCGCGAACCTGCCCAACTACCGGCTACAGACGCTGTGCGAATCCCTGGGCGTCGAGATCCGGTATCATCGCGCCCTGTCGGACGCGCTCGGCTGCATGGAGGTGTTCCGGCGGGCGGTGGCCTTTCACGACCATGAAGGAAGCTGGACCTTCAACGACCTGCATCGTATACACGGACAGCCTATCCGTCCCCGGCTCTCGCGAAGGGAAAAGGAGCGGCTGCACCTGAACAACCGGATAGTCATAGGCGACGAGGTGCAGATACGTTACATGGACGAGACCGGGAAGATCAGCATACGGCGCATCCTGCCCAAGGGCCTGGTGCAGAACGGGGGAAGAAGCTACCTGTGGGCATTCTGCTATCTGCGCAACGGCGACCGCTACTTCAATACGCGACGAATCCTGAAGGTTTTTTAGGCTCCCGGCGGTACCGGGCGGTTACTTGAGGGGGCAGAAGAGCTTCTTCATGGTACCCAGGAGCGTCAGGACCTTGTCGTCCTTCACCGAGTAAAACATGAAATTCGCGTCCTTGCGGCGCTTGATGATGTCCATCCGGCGCAGCACCGTGAGGTGCTGCGAAATGTTCGATATCGTGGAGCCGAACTCGCGCTCGATCTCTCCCACCGAACGTTCCCCTTCTATCAAAAAGCACAGTATCTTGAGCCGTGTCGGATGCGCGATGGACTTCAAAATGTCGCTCGTCGAGGTGAATTGTTCTTCTGTGAATGATATATCGGCCATCCGGGACGTCTCCGCAGTCGGTTGTATTTGAGAATTCAATTATGCAGTAAAAAGATGAACAGCTGTCAAGCAGATTTCAAGCCCTATTGGAGAAGGGGCTCCTTCTCCGGCGCGGCAGGCGCGGTCACGATGGGGAAGTAGGACGCGAGGTCCAGCATGGCGAGTATCTTGTCTATTTGCGGGGATGTCTTGAGGATGAGATGCATCCCCTGGGCCTCAAGGTACTGCTTGGTATGTATAAGGAAGCCCACGAACGAGGAATGGATGTGCTTGGTCGCGCTGAGGTCGAACACCACCGTGTTTTCAATGACGGAGAGCTCGCGGATGCGCCGGCTCAGCTGGGTGGCGTCCTCGAACTCGATTTCCCTTGGAAACGACCATGTAGTGTGTCCGTTCATACGCCCCCTTCCGTGAAAAGCCGCTATCTGTCCGCATTCTAATTGTCGGCACGGCGGGGTTAAAAATTAGAAAAAATCACGGGGTATTTCGGGATTTTGCCGCGACCGGCGGGTATACTGTACCACACGACGGGCGAGGGAGGGAGCAGGCGTACTACGCGATGACGGCATGGAGTATTTTAATTTTCATATTACATTAATTTGAATTTATAGAGATAAAGTTCTTGCAAAAGAACATTCATGGACTGAGATGAGGCGGGAAAGCGTGATGAAACCGCAAAGGATCGACATCCGGAAGGGCGCGGAGGTTCGGGCGGACCTGGACCACCTGCAACGGCTATTCATCATGCCCGATTCCCCGGACAAGTTCCTCGAGTTCGGACACGAGCTGCTGGACCTCATCCACAATTTCTTCAAATCGAAGGGCGGCATCCACAGCGAGATCTCCATCCAGGAGCTCGCCAAGATGTTTTCGATAATCGACATTCCCCGGCACCCCTATCTTCTCAAAGATATACTCGCCGAGATAAAGTCCAAGATCATAGCCCATTCCGTGAAGGTGGGCAATCCCTATTACATAGGCCACATGACGAGCGCGATCCCCTACTTCATGATCCTGCTCGAGATGATCATAGCCGCGCTCAACCAGAACCAGGTGAAGATCGAGACCGCGAAGGCCTCCACCTTCGTCGAGCGCGAGCTTATCGCATGGATTCACCGGCTCATTTTCAAGAGGTCCGTCAACTTCTACCGGACGCACGTCCAGAATCACCGCATCGCCCTGGGAAACGTCACGCTGGACGGCACGATGGCGAATCTGACCGCGATGCTGGTGGCGCGCAACCAGGCCTTTCCCTCCGACGGGCGCTTTCCCGGAATCCGCAAGGCGGGCATTTATGACGCGTTCCGGCACTACCGTACGAAGCGCGCGGTGATACTGGTGAGCCAGCGCGGTCACTATTCCTTCGAGAAGGTCGCGCGGATCATAGGCCTGGGGAACTGCAGCGTCATCAAGGTGCCGGTCGACGATAACGACAGGATCGACATGGCGCGGCTGCGCCAGGTGTGCAGGCAGATCCAGGACGCGAACGCGGCATCCGAGGAAAAAATCAAGATCATCTCGCTCGTGGGGATCGCCGGTACGACCGAGACCGGGAACATCGACGATCTCCTGGAGATGCGCAGGGTCGCCGACGAGAACAAGACGTTTTTCCACGTGGACGCGGCGTGGGGCGGGTCGCTCCTTATCGTCGACAAGTACCGCGACATGTTCAAGGGCATCGAGGACGCGGACTCGGTGACCTTCGACGCGCACAAGCTCATGTATTCGCCCCTTTCGATGGGGATGATACTCTTCCGGAAGGAGACCGCGCTCAACTATATCAAGCACACCTCGAATTACATCATACGCCCCGACTCGGTCGACCAGGGGCGCTTCACCGTGGAGGGGTCCCGGCCGTTCTCGTGCCTCAAGCCGTGGGTTACCTTCAAAATTTTCGGCGTCGAGGGCTTCAGCCTTCTCTTCGAGCACGCGTTCGAGATCACGAACACCCTGAAAAACCTCATCGACCTTCATCCGAATTTCGAGCGCACCAGCAATCCCGAGATTTTCATCATGAACTACCGGTTCGTGCCCGCGCGCATCCAGGAAAAGCTGAACCTCCTGCTCGCGCAGGTCGAGAGCGCGAAGGTGACGCAGGAGGTGGTTCGCCTCCTGAAACGGATACACGCGATCAATGAAACCCTCAATGAATTGAACATCGAGCTCCACCGCGCCATCCGCCAGGAGGACAACAGCTTCGTGTCCCGCACCACGCTGGAATCCACGAAGTACAGCCCCCAGAAGATCGTGGTCCTCCGTTCGGTGACGATCAACCCGCTCACGACGACCGAAATCCTCCAGGAGATCGTGCATGAGCACAACAGGCTTGGTGAAAAGATTTACAGGGCCGATTTCGCGCACCGTCTTGAAAAACTCTGACCGCCTCCCCGCAGCCTTTATCGCAAGCGCGCTTGTCATGGCCTGCGCCGTCGATATCGCGTTTTCCGAGACGAAGCATGAAGCCGAGACGCGCCCCGGCCGGCTTCCCTTCGCCTGTGTGCTCCTTGACGGGAAGGTGTACGCCCACGCGGAGGACGGGGTGAAGGCCCTGCCCCTAGGCGGGGTGATCATGGCGCGCTATGCCGACGGGATACTGTGGTACCTGCGCGCTGATGAGCCGAAAAAGGGCCAGGGCGGGTACCGGAAACTGACGGCGGGCCGCATGGACGTACAAACGGAAAAGGAGACCGAGTACGCCTGGAAGCCGGACCGGGAGGTGACCCCGGTCAAGATCGCCGGGAACCGCGGGACGCTCTTCGTGCTTACGGCGCCTACTGCCGGCGATGACGGCAGCCAGGGCACGCTCTACCGCATCGACCTGAACGGCGGGGGCGCACCACTCGCGGAGGCGGCGATGGACTTCGCGCTTTCCGGGGATGGACCGTGCATCCTGGCAAAGGGGAAGGAGGGGACTTTCGTGAGCATCAACGGCCGGAGGATCCCGCTCGCGCTCGGGGCGCCGGCGCGCTTCCAGGCCGTGGTCGATGGCAGGATACTGTTCGCCGCGGACGGGGCGGCCGTCGCGGTGGTGGACGCCCATGAGGCGCGGGTGATCGCCGCCTACGCCATCGATAAAAGGCTTGCGCGTCCTGGCGAATACAACCTTGAGATACTGTGCACGGACGATTCCCCCGCGGGCGATCCGTCCGCGACCGTGTTCTATAAGATTTTCGTGGACGGGACGGAGGCGGGACGCACCGAGAGCGGCCCCGCGGGGACGGTGCGGCGATTCCGTACGAAGGTTGACGCGGGGTCCCGCCACGTCGTGCGCGCCGAAAGGTGGGAGCTCAACCGCGTGAAGGAAAAATACGAGCGCGCCAACAATATCGACCAGCCGGCCCCCTTGAGGCTCACGGTGCCGCCGGACGTCGTCTTTAAAATCGAATGGTCACGCGGGGAATTAGGCTACAGTGCGCGGGGTTCGCTCGCGTCGGAATAGGGGCGGGCCAAAATGAAACGCGGCGGGTTTCCCCGCCGCGGTTTTAACTCTGGATCGGTTCGATCGCTTACTTGAAGTCGTTCAAGCGCTCCGATTTCTTCTCGTCCATCTCCACGATTTCCCGCAGATGCTTGTACTCGATCGATTCCGCGCCGAACTCGATTTCCACCGCCTGCAGCATGTAGCGGTTCTTGAACTGCTTGTACTGAAGCTGCGTCGCCTCGGGCGCCTGGCTCGACTTGCCCACCACCGTTTCGAGGTAGCCGTAGCAGCTCGAAAGGTACTTGTAGGCCCACACGTCCTTTTTATTCTGCTCGTTCAAAGCGATATAACGCTCGAGTATGGGGATGCAAGGCTTGAAGTTGTACAGGTCGTACTGGGAAGAGACGTACACCTGGTACAGCCGGCTCTGGAAGGTCTGGAACTTCGGGTTGTTCCTGACCTCCTGGAACTGCACATTGTCCATGTGGTTGATCGCGCGGGTGAAATAGGTGACCGATTTAAGCTTGGCGTCGTATTTCAGTTTCGCGACCTGGCGCTCTTCCTGGTTCTTCCGGTCGATTTCCTGCCAGTACCACCGTTCGTTCAGGTTCTTCTTTTCCTTGTTGGCGGTGACGAGCTTGGTCACCTCGTTTTCCATGTCCTCGAGGATGTCGAGTCCCGTCGAGTATTCGTCGATCGCGAGCTTCAGCATGTTCTCGGAATAGTCCTTGCTGAGCTTCTGCAGCTCCTGCATGGCCTGTATATAGGGTTTGAAATCCTTCACCCGCCAGCCCGTGACTTCCTTGGGGGCTTCTTCCTTTTTATCGGCCGCCTTGACTTCCTTGGCGTCCTTGGGGGCGTCCTTCGCGGCGTCCTGGGCGTTTACTGTCGCGACGACGGAGAACAGCCCCAGCAGGGCAACACAGACTGCCAGGCAGAGCGCGGTGACGGAGATATTTCTCAGCTTCATGGAGTAACCTCTTCAGTACAATGATAATACGAGAATTGGGAACAAGTAATCTTCTTTAGAAATATCGGAGGGAAAAGGGGGAAAACTGAAGTTTTTTCAACGGGCAGGGGGTTCCCGTCCTAAAATCCTGAGCCCCCACCGGGCGGCCAGGTGGCCGTTCCCCCGCGCTACGATGGTTATGAGCCCCCTGTCCCTGTCGCCCCCCAGGAACAATCCATAGGAAAGGTACCGGTTCGTTCCGGCCATGACAGTCGAGGTTTTCCCCCAGCACGATGACGACGGGACCATGCCCCCGGGCTCGTCGTCGCCCTCCAGGGGCCCGCGGCGAAGGGGTTCGATATTCTCCCGCGCGCTTCCGTACGGTTCGCTCTCCCCGGATGCCGTACCCGTGCGCACCGTCTCGGCCAGGGCCGCGCGGATGACCTCCAGGCCGCCCGCGGGCAGCGATCGCCGGAATTCATCGACTGGGCGGTCCGATACCGCGACGGGAGAGACGGTCATCGCGACCTTCACGAGATCGCGGACGGTCAGCTTCACGCGGTAATCGAGGCCGCACAGCAGGCGCGCGAATCCGGCGTCCCCGTCTATGTCCGGGAGCGCGAGGGCGATTCCCGGCCGGCGGGACAGGGAGGCGATGAATGACGCGAAATCGGCGCGGTCGATGTGCGCGTAGAGCGAGGCGAAGTAGAGATTGCACGAGCACGAGATCGCGCGGGAGAGATCGGTGTCGCCGTGCCCGCCCGGCTTCCAGCATTTTTCGGGCATGTGCGTATCGGCGCTCGCGCCCTCGCAGGTATAGCGATAACCGCGCGCGAGGTCGGGGCGGCGCGCGACGAGGTAGAGCGAAACCAGCAGCTTGAAGACGGAACCGGGTGCGACGCTGCGGGAGAGTATCTGCGCATAGCGCGCGTCCAGGACTTCCCCCGTTACGAGCGAAAAACCGACGTAAGAGAGATAGGGACTGTCCGGCTCGCGTTCGTGCGCGCCCCGTACAAAACCGATCCCGGGAAAGTAATGGCATAGAATTTCGTAGCGTGAAAAGCCGCGCATCGCGAGCGCGAGGGCGCCGTGCTGGCACAGTCCCGCGTTGTGCCCCAGGCCCCGCCCGGAAAACAGGTACGCCGCGCCACCCGCGTCGTCGCCCTTTCGAACCTCGTAATTGTTGCTTTTCAAAAAACTCCACCCCTTGACCCGGTTGATCCTGAGGCGGAAATCCTCGGGCGCGAACTCGAGAGGTCCCCTGTCGGTTCGAATTTCGAGCCGGCACGCCGCGCGGTCGTAGACGATCGCGGCGATCTCGCCCGTGTCCCCGCCCAGGATGGACCTGAGCTCGCCGGCCGGAAGCGCGGCGGTCCATCCCTCCCGGCCGTTCCGGCAAAGGTAGACGCCCTCGCCAAGCAGCCGGTCGCGGACCCCCGGAGCACGCTTTTCGCCCAGGCTGAAGACGCCGTCGCCCAGGGTCGCGCCCCCGCAGCGCGCGTGGAACACGGGTTCGCAAAAAAGCGCGGTCGCGTCGATGCGCCACGGGAAATTTGCTTCGCCGATACTCGTGTCGGCGCGGTCGAGGCGCCCCCGGTAGACCTGGCAGTGGCTCAGGTCGCAGACGTGCGCGTTCCCGTGTACGGGGCGGGCGCGCGCGCGCTCCGCGCGCGCGAGGACGAGGAGGGAGAGCGCTTCGAGCGCCTCCGCGCCCGATCGGGGCTGGGGGCCGTATTCGGCGGCGGCGCTGTCGCGCGCGTAGCGTTCGGGCTCTTCGCTCGCGACGATCGAGATTTCCCGGGGCGATGCGTCGATGCGCAGGGGAAGGGGGTAGCGCCTCGAATCGTCCCTGAAGCGCACCCCGACCGTGAGTCCGGGGGCGCCCTCGATCGTAAGGCTCACGCGATCGCCGGCCGCTTCCCCGTCCAGGAGGACCCGGAAGGCGCCGTCGCGGTGGGCGATCTCGATAGTTTTCACCGGGACGCGCGTCCCGCCGTCCGCGCGGACGCAGGAGACGTTATCCGGAAGTTCAAACAGGATTCGATCCAGCTCGCCCGCGGCCATCGACTTCAGGTGCCGGGAGAGGATGGAGACGCGTATCGGCCCCCCATTGCGCGCAACGTCGCTTCCGGCCCATGCGGGCGCCGGAAGCAGGCTTGCGAGCAGGAGGAGCGCGGCGGCGCGCATCCCTACTTCTTCTGGATCACGAACCGGGAGGGAGATGCCCATCCCTGTATGGAGGGCTCGTACATGCACTCCATGCGCGAGGGCCGGGCCAGGAACTCGCCCGGAAGCTCCGCGCGCATGATGTAGGCGATCTCGTACACCCGGTTCTTTTCAAGCCCGGTGAAGAAGAACACCATGCGGTTGTCCCACTGTTCGGCGTGGGAAAAGGGCTGGTACTCGCCGTAGGCGTTCTTCATCACGACCTCGAAACCGCTGGGCAGGTAGTCCTCGAGCACCAGGTACTCGAAGTTGTCCTGGGCGCGAAACTTGATCTTGACCAGAAGCTCGTCGCCCACCTTGAGCGCGTTCCTGTCCCCGATCTCCTCGGGTACGAAGTACTCGCTGTTGTTGGCGTCGCGCACGCGCATCACCGAGTAATACCGGCGCGCGAGCGAGATGCCGTTCTCGAGCGAGCGGACGCTGCGGTCCTCGCTCTTGAAAAGGGAGAGGAAGCCCGTGTCCTTGAAGTTGAGGTTCCCGTTGAGCGCGAGCTCGAAGAGCGCGTCGGGACCGGCGCTGCCGCGCGCGGCGACCTTGAACGCGCTCCCCGCCGACCCCGGGAGCTTGACCGTCACGGAGAGCTTTTCCCAGTCACGCATGGTCTTCGTGTCATAGGCGAGGGTCGCGATGTCCTTTCCTTCCAGGGAAAAGGTGATGTTCCCGGCGGACGAGAGTTCACCCGTGCGCGCCTCGAGGTATTTGCAGAAGGCAAAGAAGACGTGCGCGGTCTCCTTGGTGCTCGTCCACGCGCCGCCGCGCATCCTCTTGCAGATCGAGGCCACGATCGAGGCGGGGATCGTCCCCGTGTCGCCCGATTCGACGAGCGCGGCGAGCACGTGGGCGCTCATTTCGGTCGAGGCGCCCTGCCATGCCCAGGGGTTTTCACCCGGGGCCCAGTAGGCGCCCTTGCCGTCCGTCTGCTGGCGGTTCTTTAATGCCGCCACCTGCTCCGGAAGGAGCTTCGCGATCGCCGCGCGGTCCTGTGCGGGGATGGAGGCGATTCCGGGAGCGAGCGCCATCGCCCGCACGAGGAAGGCCTGCGCGTAGTTCGAGAGCGCGGATTCCTTAGCGAGCGCGGCGTACGCCGTTTTGCTCCATTTCCCGTAAAAGGCATAGATGTATAACAGGTACGCCTTGCCGTCCGGCGAAAGAAGCGATTCGTTTTGCAGCATGCGCTCGACGGCCTCCAGGCCCTGGCGCGCGCTTTCCCCGTCGATGGGATAACCGAGGCCTTTGGCGGTGCGAAGCGCGTAGAGCACGTAGCCGGTTATGAACTCGTTGCCGCGGTCGCCGCTCCACCAGCCCCAGCTCCCGTCGTCGTTCTGCATCTGGGTTATACGCTGGATGCCCACCGAGATCTTCGCGTCCAGCTCCGGGTCCACCGGCACGTCCTTCATGCCGCGCTTCGCGAGCAGGGCCTTGAAGGCCAGGTTCGGGAGGAACCGGCTTATGGTCTGTTCCACGCAGCCGTACGGGTACTCGGCGAGGTACTTCGACGCGCGCATGAGCTGCGCGATCGGGTCGGGGTGCACCGTGATGGTAAGGGTCTCGGGCCGATACTCGAAGTCGTCGGTCGCGCCCAGGGGCGAAAGCGTGACCTCGCGATTCCCGGACATATCCCCCAGGCCGTAGAGCTTGTAGGGCACGCCCTTTGACTGCACGGGGACGGTGAGCTTGAGCGCGTCCTTCGCCTCGGCATCGGCGCGCGCCTGGAAGTAGAGGTCGACGGATTCCCTGTTCCCGGGGACTTGCACCTGGTAGTGCGCGCGGGCCGACCCGAACGCCGGAAGGCTGATCTTCGCCTTCTCCTCCGGGGAGACCGCGGTTCCGTCCATCTTGAACTCGGTCGCGACGGCCTCGAGGCCGCGCGCCGTGTTGCTGTTCACGATGCCTATGAGCGAGAGCCTGTCCCCCTCGGTGAAAAAGCGCGGCTTGCCGATGCGCGCGACCAGGTCCTGGGTCACGAGGATCTCGCTCTTTTTTTCGCCCACGCGCCCCTCCCTGTCATGGCCGCGCAGGGTGAGCCGCCAGGTCGTGAGGTTGTCCGGGACCGTGAAGGAGAGCTCGGCGTTCCCGTCCGCGCCGGTACGTATGTCCGGCTTCCAGAACGCGGTGTCCTTGAAGTTTTCGCGTACCTTGATCTTGCCCTCTTTTCCCGCTCCCGCCAGAATGGTTATGGGGTAGGAATAATTCGTGAGTACCCAGTTGGAAATCTTCGAATAGAAAAAGTCGCGCATGCGCGGCGTGTGGTCGTAACGGATCTGGTAGATGGCCTCGTCCACGACGCCCAGCGAGATGTCCGCCTGGACGGGGCGCCCCGCGGTATCGGCGGCCTTCACGGCCAGCTTGACGGTGTCCCCGGGCAGGTATTTTTCCCGGTCCGCCTTCACCGCTATCGTGAGCCCCGTGTCGGGATCGGGAATGGATACCCCGGCCGAGGACATGAAGAGGGCGCGGTTGCGCTGCATGGTCGCGGTGATGAACAGGTTGGGGGCGTAGCGCGCCTTGATGTCGAGCTTGACCGGGGTGATATTGCCGGTCATCTTTACCACGCGCGACTCGTACACGTCCCTGCCCTCCAGGGTGATGCACACCCAGGCGTCGTTGAACCGGCTCTTGAGGAGGCAGGTGATTTCGCCGGGCTTCTCCAGCTCCGCGTCGTTCACGGCGAGCTCCAGGTTCTTGAAGCGCGATTCGATCTTGTATCCGAAGTTGGAGTATATCCACACCACGCGGTTCGCGCTGATCACGTTTTCCTTTTTGTCGCGCCCGGTCGCGACGATGTCGAATTCGCCGTACACGTCGAGCTTCCCGGGAAGCTCGAGCTCGGCCGTGCCCTTCTCACCGGTCGTGAGCTTCTTCTCGAACACAGGCTTCGCGTCGTGCACGTACACGCGCTGCCAGGGCTTCCACACGTACCGGTAGACCTTGATCTCCACGGGGGCGCTCACGGGTTTGCCGTCGTGCGCAAGCGTCTTCACCTGCACGATCTTCTTCTCGTCGTCCGAGAAAAAGTTCTGCGCGGGATTAATCTTTATGTAGTACTCGCCCCGCCCGATCTTCACGCTCTCGCGGCTCGTGATGCTCACGTTCGAGCTGTCGACGATGGTGGTCTCCAGCGTGATCTCGCGGTCGTAGGGGTAGTCGCCGCAATGGAGCTTTAAGGACGCGATCCCATTGTCGTCAAGGTACTTCTCGCCCTCGAGCTTGATCTTGTTGTACGATTCGCTGCGCCCGTAGTCCTCCTCCCACCAGTAGGTGGTGTCGGTGTCGCGCAGGCGCGATTCGTAGAAGCGGTAGCGCACGAGCGCCCCCTTGAGCGGCGCGCCGAAAAAGTAACGGGCCTCGACCTTGAACTCGGCGGTGTCGCCGTTCGTGAAGAACGCTGCCGTGGGGGTGAGCTCGATCTTGAATTCGGGCTTGCGGTACTGCTCCACGTAGAAGCGCCCCGCCGCGTAGAGGTCGTCGGGCGACGTCCCCGCGCGCAGCTCGTATTCGCCCAGGCGCACCTCGGAGGAAAGCTGGATGTCGCCGTGAAAGGTTCCCCATTCGTCGAGCGGGAAGCTCCCGGAATCTATGGTGTCGTCGGTGTCGATATTGCGGATCTCGTAATGGTACGTGTCCCGGCCCAGCGGCACGAAGCGCTCCGCGCGGTGCTTGCCCAGGATCTTGTAATGCACCTTGTCGCCCGCGCGGTACACGGGACGGTCGGTATAGATGAAGAACTTGTTCTCCTCGCGCGCGAACTGGTTGGGCGAGCCCGTGCTGCAGAACGAGTAGCTGCCGTCGGTTCCCACGGCGAGGATGGAGACGTGCATGTCCGATTTGAGCGGCGCGTGGTACACGCCGGTCACGTCGGTCGCGCCCTTCTGCACGACGGCGACGGGAAGGTCCTCGATGCGCTCCGGGGGCTTGTAGGCGTACTCGGACTCGCGGTACTCCTGCTTCTCCGGCGTGTTGTCGAAGAGTGCTATGGCCGCGCCGGGCACGGGCGCGTTGGTGACGAGGTCCGTCACGTACGCGAAGACCGATTCGCGCGAGCGCTTCACGACCACGCCCACGGAGGTCACGCTGAAAAACTTGCGGCTGGTGACCTTGTCGGCGCCGGTCACCTCGATGCAGTAACCGCCGGGCGGGAGGGGCTCGTTCATTTCGACGGACTGGTAGCGCCACTCGTAGGGTTCGAACTCGCGTATGGTATCGTCCCACTGCCGCTCCGCCCTGAAGCCCGACGTCGCGGGGTCCACGGCCCCGGGCTGTGTTTTGCCCCGTAAGAACACCGCGACGGGAACGCGGTAGACCGTGAATTTCACCTTTTCGAGCCTGAACGATTTGAGGCTGAACTCGACCTTGGAGCCGGGCGCGAAGGTGTAGCGGTTCGAGTAAACCTCGAGCTCCGGGCTTTTAGGGCGCATGGTGAAATCGGTGTGCGCACGGTCGTCGCCCTCGCGCACGGTAATCACCGGCGTCTCGATCTTGAAAAAGCCCTGGTGCGAGAGCGAGAGCTTGTAGGTCCCGGGCTTCACATCCTCGAGCTGGTAGCTCCCGTCCTGGTAGCTCTGGGTCGAGTGCGCGATTTTTCCGGAGGCGAGCGTCGCGTCCACGTTGATCGCCGGGGCGTCTATTCCCTCGATAGAGAGCCTTCCCGAAAGACGCGCCGGGCGAAGCATCTGCATGGGAAGGTTGAATTTTTCGCCGCTGGACACGTGCTGCAGGCGCGCGGTCTCGGTGATGTAGCCCTGTTTCTGGAAGGTCACCGCGTAGCTTCCGCTCGTGAGCTTGTCGAACCGGTAGAGGCCGCGCGCATCGGTCGCGGTCACGAAGGGTTTCGGCTTCGCGCGGCCGGGTTCCTCCTCCTCGCCGGACTCGGCGTCGTCATGGGGATGGTTGAGTCGAACCTCGACATCGCGCATCGGCCCCCCCGCCGAATCCTTTACGGTTCCGGAGATTATCGCCTCGGGGGTGAGCTGGATATCGTAGGTGCCGGCCTGGATATGCTGTGTGTGCCGGTAGGTCACGAAACCCTCCGCGCGTACTTCGATCACGTACCGGACCTGTGTGATGAAGTCCTCGACGTGGAAATAGCCGTTGCCGTCGGTTTCGCAGCGGTAATAGCCCATGCCCATGTTCGCGTTCTTGATCTCGACCACGGCGCCCTTCACCGGCAGGGTGTGATAGCGGTCGTTTTCGTAGTGTTGATACCGCACGTGACCTTCGATGACGTTTTTCTTTTGTAGCGCTGCACCGTCCTGCTTCGCGTAGACGGCGCGTCCGTCGGGGAGCACCTGCCTGCCCGGCACGCCGCAGGCGATCGCGAGGGACGCCGCGCACAGGATGAGGGACGCCGCGAATATTTTTTTCATGGTTGACCGCCTTTATACGTTCGAGTTGCGACGCCCGGGAGGCGAAGGGCGCGCGTCACCTTATGGAGACCGCGCGAAATGCCGTGATCTGAACGACCGATTGCATCCTAACGAGTTTTTTCAGATAGTCAATACTTTTAATCTCGGAGGGCACGAAGAGAAGCCGCTCGCCGCCGTCCATCGAGAAGACGAGGCCGCTGCGCGCGAGGTCCACCGCAGCGAGGTCGTCCACGGGAAACTCCATCCCGGCGACGGTGATGATCACCGAGGCGCCGTCGAGCTCCCCGGGTTCAAGCGGCGCATAACGGGGATCCCGCCGGAGCGCCCCGCTTATGTAGTCGCGGAGTATCGCCTCGAGGCTCTCGGAGGCGTGATGGAACGCGCCGAAGCACCCCCGGACCTTCCCCGCGCGCACCAGGGTGACGAACACCCCCGCACTGCCGTATAACGGGGGCGTGCCGCCGGGGATGACGGCCTCGCACCGCGGCCCCGCAAGCTCCCCGCGCATGACGCAGTGCGCCCATTCGACGAGCGCGCGGGCCCGGGCGGTGCGGGAAAAGCGAGCCCATTCCGCGAGCGTGTCCCCCGCGGGGCGCATCCCCGGGTCGAGGGGCACCATTGCAAGGGTCGCGCAGGCGAGCAGGGCGCAGAGCACGGGGGCGCGGTTCATTTCACGTAGACCGGCGGGTAGTAATCCTTGTAAAGAAGGAAGCTCTCGATAAGCTTGTTCCCGGAGTATTTCTGCCGGTAGACCTGGACGGTGACCCCGCTGCGGACGCGCCTGTTCTCCGTAACGATGGGGACCTCGAGCTCCTCGTCCTCGGTGACGATCTCGTAACGGTGGGGGAGGGCCGAATCGGCCTTTATGTGGATGGTGAGCGTCTTGTCGTTTTCCTCCGCGCGGATTACGAGCTTCCGGTCGTAAGGGTTCTTTATCACCAGGTTTTTCTTTCCGAACTTGATCGTCGCGTCCAGGCCCAGCGGTACGTAGGTCACCGGCTGCATGTGGCGGTGCCGCTCCACGATCGCGCATCCGGCGAGCAGGAGCGCATTGTAGAGCGTGGACGAAACCTGGCAGAGCCCCCCGCCCGGCTCATAGCGCACCTCGTCGCGGTAGAGGACGCGCCCGTTCACGAAGCCGTTCTTCGCCGTCGCCTCACCCACCGTGTCGTTGAAATTGAACGACGACTTGGGCCCGATCACGATGCCGTCGAGCTTCCCGCACGCGATGTGGATGTTGCGCCGCACGTTTTCGTCCTGGTCCTCCACCGAGGTGGAAAACGATGCCACGGTGACGAGGTCGGCGGCGGAGCAGGGGAGAGAGCATCCCCAGGCGAGGAAAGCGGTGAAGGCAATACGGATCATCTTCGAAGCGATTGGTTTCATGCCGGCAGTCTGAACCGGCCCCGTGAAAAAATCAATACATTGTGCACGGGAGGCGCCCAATTCGGCCGCAGCCCCCAATATTTGGTTGACAGCGCTTTCTTCATTTATCCTCTAATGTATCCATTGGTGAGGGATACGATCATGGCCGGTGAAAAGCCGAAATCCGCGAAGCAGCCCGCGAAGGAATTCTGCTCGTACTGCGAGCACACGGGCATCGTCCGCGATCCCTACTACGAGCAGACGGGGGGCATCCCGCTCTCGCCCTGCCCCAAGTGCGTCCTGGTGAAGTGCGCTTGCGGGGGCGTCGCGCCGTATTTTCTCTACGTGGACGAGACGATCCGCGACTGCGAATGCCGCGGCATCCGCACGAAGATAGAGCGCATCAACGCGGTGTACGCGCGCTCAGGGATAGACAAGAAGTTCCGCTGGCGCTCGTTCGATTCCTACGAGTCCATTCACAAGCTCGCCTCCGACGCGAAGAGCGCCGCCTACGACATTGTCAAAAAATTTCCAAACGTGGGGAAGGGCCTTTTCCTGTGGGGAAACCCGGGGACGGGCAAGACCCTGCTCTCGTCCATCATTCTCACCGAGCTCATCATCCGCCACGCGATCGAGGGGCGCTTCATCAAGATATCCCGCACCTTCTTCCAGAGGCTGCGCGCCACCTTCAACGAGTCGTCGGACACCTACGGGGAGGCGGGCAAGATCCAGCAGGAGATGGAGGATGTCGATATCCTGGTCGTGGACGATTTCGGAGTCCAGCGCGACTCGCCCTGGGAGGTCGAGACCCTCTACAACCTGGTGGACGCGCGCTACGAGGGCGAAAAATTCACGATCTTCACCTCGAACAGCAATCCCTTCACGACGCTGCGCGAGCTTTCGGACGGCCGCATACTGTCGCGCATCAAGGAGATGTGCCGCATCATCGAGGTCTCGGGCCCGGATTACCGGGACCGGCTGTGACCGCGCGCGTCTTTATAGGACTGGGCAGCAACCTGGGGGACCGCGCGGAAAACCTCGCGCGAGCCCGCCGCGCAATCGGCGCGCTGGAGGGAACCGAACTGCTGGGCGAGAGCTCCTGCGAGGAAACGGACCCGGTGGATTTTCTCGCGCAGCCGCGCTTCCTGAACCAGGTCGTGTGTATCGGCACCCCCCTTTCTCCGCCGGAGCTTCTCGATGCCCTGCTGGGGATCGAGCGTTCCATGGGCAGGACCCGCGGCGCCCCGAAGGGCCCCCGGATAATTGATCTTGATATTCTTTTATTCGGTGATATAATTCTCCGCACGGATACGCTCACGATTCCCCACCCGCGCATCTGGGAGAGGGACTTCGTGGTCCGTCACCTCGTACAGCTCGACCGGGATTTGCGCGACCCGGTGAGCGCGCGATATTTCAGGGAGGGAACCCATGGCACGGATACGCACCATCAATGACTTCAAGACGGCCCGCAACGAAAAGCGGCCCATCTCCATGATCACCTGCTACGATTTCGCCTATGCGCGGCTCATCGAGCAGACGGAGATCGACACCATCCTGGTGGGCGATTCCCTGGGGAATGTCTTCGCCGGTTATTCCACCACGGTGCCCGTCACCCTCGACCAGATGATCTATCATACGGAGATCGTGCGTCGGGGCGCTCCCTCCATGTTCGTCATCGCCGACCTCCCGTTTATGAGCTACCATGTTTCGATTGAAGACACCATGCGCAATTGCGGGCGCGTCATGAAGGAGACGGGGGCCAACGCCGTCAAGCTCGAGGGCGGGCGCGATTTCGCGAAGACCATGGAGGCGATCACGAAGGCCTCCATCCCGGTCGTGGGGCACCTGGGGCTCACGCCGCAGTCCGTACACAAGCTGGGCGGGTTCACCGTGCAAGGCCGCGAGGAGGACAAGCGGCGCATCATGATCGAGGACGCGAAGACGCTGGAGCAGGCGGGCGTCTTCTGCATCGTCCTGGAAATGGTGCCGGAGGTGCTGGCGAAGGAAATTACGGAGAGCATCTCCATTCCCACGATAGGCATCGGCGCGGGGCGCTACACGAGCGGGCAGGTGCTGGTGATCAACGACCTGCTGGGCGTGGACGAGCGCTTCAAACCCAAGTTCCTGAAGAAGTACGTCAACCTGGCGGACATTGTGAAGGGCGCGCTCGCGGGATACCATGACGATGTCGTCGCGGGACGGTTCCCCGCCGAGGAGCACGCGTTTAAATAATGGCCCGCGCGGGAAATCATTCGCGCGGGAGCCGCTTCCGCTCAAGGGCAGAAAAAAGACCGCCGTGTTTGGCGGTCTTTTTTTCAGGGGCGCAAAAGGTTTTTCAGATGCAGCCGGTTTTTTTCTGAACGTGATGACCTATCTGCCAGACGATGTCCTGCGCCGCGTAATCGAGCTGCTCGTACTTGTTTTCCTCGGTGAGGAGCGCGACGGGGATGTAGTAAAATCCCAGGATGCATCCGCACCATGCGTACTTGCCGGTTTCCAGGTTGTAGCGGCCCGTTCCCACGATCGTGCCGTCCTTGGTGTCGATGATCCGGAACTTGAACACGAGCTTGGTCTTGGGAATGAACACGTTGGTGAAGCTGCGCGCATACATGAACTCGGTCACGCTGCCCACGATTATGTAGTCCGTTTTCGCCATGCGGCCGATATCGGTCATGGCCGCGTCGGTAAGGCCTGTGGCGTCAAGCGATTTCTCCTGTATGATCTTCGAGAGCTGCGACCTCTCCACGATATTGAAATTCGCGATCCTGATTAATTCGCTTGTTATCGCGTCCGCAACGGCCGTGCCCGAGCCGACCGCCTCCGGGGCGTCGGTAAACGGCATAACGGCGACCCTTACCTCCTGCTGGAAGGCCTCCTTGTTCTTGATGAAGACATCCTTTTGAACGGAGGAGCATCCCATCGCGAGAAGCAGCGCGCATGAGAAGAAAACCGGGGAAAATTTATTCATAGCAACTTCCTCGAATTGCGGGATTAATTTCACCCGATCAGACTTTACGTCTGAAACCCATTTATCAAGCATTTTTTATAGCGGAGGGCCGCTTTGCGGGGTTTTCACCCGGAAAACATGGCCAGTTTTTGCATGCCCACGATATGGCGAGACAGGAAATAAGCGCATGATAAATTAAATCCTGTATTTCAATATCCCTTCACTAAAGGATGTCAACTTATGGGGTTACTCACGGCTGGAAAGGAAAAAGCGGTCGCCAGGCAGAAGAAAAGCATCGAATCGGAAGCCGATGCAGCGGGATGTGCGGTTCTTGATGTCGTCGATCTCTCGGCCAATGGAAACGGCACCGGCGGGGTGGTTACCGGGATCTTAAAAGATATTTTCGGCGGGAAGAGCGCCGTGGACTCGGTCTACCTGTTCAGGATGAAAAGGAACAGGTCCGAATTCTGGTATTTCCAGCCCTTTGACGGGTTAAGCCCGTTGCCGGGGGAATTCCACGAAATCCTGGATGTCGTTATACCGGGTCCGGCGGTTCTCAGGGAAATCGGCATATTCTCCAAGCGAAAATGGACGATGGCAAACGAAAGCGAATTCGAGAAATTGTTGAACACCCGGGATTTGATGAAATCGGCCGCGAAACAGATCGAGTGGAGCTGGAAATCGGGATTCACCAGCATCGATCTTAAATGGACCGTCCAGCTCAGGCCGGTGGACGGAACCAGGACGCATCTCGTGATGAAGACGGGGCGGTACGGGGGATTTACGTCGTACAACGTGGGGTTCGCCGTTTACCTGTCCCTGGGCGAGGCGATACGAAAATCGGTGGGCGGAGAAAAATTCGAGGGAGCCTCGGCCTTTATCGAGCCCACGATGTTCGGGCACGTCTTTGATAATTACATTGAAACGAAAGGGAGCTGAATTCGATGAGCACGTTCATGCTGGTGTTTGTTGTTACGGGAATGATCGCGGGACTCGTATTCCTGCTGGCGGGCATCTTCAACTGGAATTCATTTTTTAAGAGCGGCACTCCCTATTATTTGAAAAAAATGCTGGGTGATGCCGGCGGCAGGGCCGCATGCGGCATTCTTGGAATCTTCGCTTTCGCGGGCCTGTTGTACGTGCTTTTGACGCAATAAAGGGAACACCCCGGATCGGGGGTAACAACGCAGGCTTTCAAAAAAAGTAATACGCAACAAAACGATTTATTGAAGGAGCGAATCATGAAAAAGTTGATTGTCGGGGTGGTTTTTCTGTCGGCCTTATTGCTGTCCGTTTCCGTCTTTATCGGCGATGCGCCCGTAATGGGGCCCGCCTTCGCGTCGAATTGTTTCCGATCGGATGTCCAGGAACAATGCTGCCCGGCGGCATGCCAGGTTGAAAAAAAACAGGGTCGCGACAAGGCAAACCAGGTGCTGAAAAACTGTATGGCCACGGTGTTGGGATGCGCCAGGAGCGAGATCGATTCCGCGGATACTTTCAGCAGGTGTGATTGCAACAAGTAGCGCGCACCGCTAGAGGGTGCTCAGTGTTCTCTTTTCAAGTAAATAATCGAGGGAGAAAAGGTGCCGTCGCGCCTGAAGCATGAGCGCGAATACGGTGAACAGCAGCGCGTCGCGCGCCACCAGCAGCCAGCCGATCCGCTCCGGGATCCCGAAACGGGAGAGCTCGAAGCACCCGCAGTCGAAATTCGAGCCGCGCGCGATGTTGACGATGATCGCGACGGAGAATACCGCCATAAGGCACATCGAAAGGAACGAGGCGGCGCGGATGCGGAAGCCCGCCATGAGCAGGGCGCCCAGGATGAGCTCGAGCGACGGGATCACGATCGCGGCGTAGGGGACGAGCGCCGACGGCAGAATCGCGTACATGTCCACCACCCTCCCGAAACCCTCCATGTCCAGCACCTTGAAGATGCCGGAGTACAGGAAGAGCGCGCCGCACAGCATGCGCAGGAAGGCGGTTAATAAATTTCCATAGACGACCGATCGCGCGAAATTGCTCACCATGCCCATGTCACTCTTCCTTGCGCTCCCCGGCGGTTTCAAGCGGAAAGTTTTTTTCCACCCAGGCGGGAAGTCCGCCCTCCAGCACGTATATCGTCCGGGTGTATCCCATGCGTATCAGCCGGCGCGCGAGCGTCTCGGACGATTCGCAGGAGCCCCCGGCGCAATATATCACCAGCTCGCGGGGTCCCTGGAGGCGATCGAAGTGAAGCTTGATCCCCTGAAGGGAGAGCGAGTCCGGTTCCGCGGGTATGCCCAGGGCCCCGGGGACCCGATTTCCCCCGAACTCGGCCGGGTCGCGCGCGTCGACGAAGAGCGCCGTCCGTCCGTCGTATTTCAATTTCGCCTCGGCGGGCGAGATGAGTACGATTTTCCGGTAGGCAAGCGTCTCTTTGCCCATGAATGCGTACCCGCCCGGCAGGAGCAGGTTGAGGCACACGCCGAGCACGCACGCGGCGCAGACGATCAGTGCCGATTCTCCTACAGTCTGTTTCCACGCCTTCGTGTCCGTCATTGCCTGAACCTCAGTTTGGACGATTCCGCTTCCGCTTTTTTCTCGTACTCGCGTATCAGCGCGCGAATCTCCGGGTCGTCATCCGGCTGCGTGTCGTCGGGCAGCCTGAAGGAATTCCTGAACGAAACGATTTTCCCGTCGCGGACCGTGAGCTCCAGGATCCCGATGTGCGCGCCGTTCGAGCCCGCCTGCACGATCAGGGAGCCCGCCGCCGGGAGCGGCGTCCCGATCATGGTCTGGGAGTGCCCGCCCACGATGAGTCCCACCCCGGGCAGCGCCTTTTGCAGCGCGACGTCGTTCTCGTAGCCCGAGTGCGAAAGCAGTATGATGAAATCGGCGCCGGCGGCGGTCAGCGCGGTGATGTCCCTGCGTATCTCCGCAAGCTGGTCGATCACCCGCACGCGGTCGGTGATCTTCGCGGGGTAATATCTGAACGAATCGGGGTGCATGCTGCCGATTATCCCGATCTTCAATCCCCCGCGCTCCACCGCCGTCGCGCGCCTGAACAGGGGCTGCCAGGCGAAGAGGTCGTACACGAGCAGGTTGTCGGACAGGAGCGGCAGCGCATAACGGTGCGCGGTGATGAGCTCGATCCCCCCGGAAAATTCCTGGTCGCCGGGTGCGATGGCGTCGTAGCCGATGCGCGCGTAGGCCTTCACCACGTATTCGGCGAGAAGGGGATCGGTCTCGTAGGCGAAAAAGTCCCCCGTCTCGACGAGCAGCGGGTCGCCGTAGCGGGTCCGCAGGGCCCGGATCTCGGTGGCGCGCTTCACGAGGCCGCCCTTGGGGTCTTCCTTGCAATGGCAGTAGTCAAGGTGCCCGTTAAGCGAATTGGTATATACCACGGTGAAGCTGCCTTCCTTCGACCGCGCGTCGGGGACGCACAGGAAGAACGCGATCGCCAGGGCCGTGAGCATGGTGCGGTTTATGCGCATGGACTACTCCGCCTGCCGGAAGAGGTCTTTGTGGATTTTCTCATATATATGGTACCGGATCATGAGCTCGACGAGCGCCGCGTCGAGCTTGTTGCGCGTGGCGTCCGCCTGCATTATGGAAAGCGTCTTCTCGAGCGGCACCGCCTTCTTGTAGGGGCGGTCAGTGGCCGATAACGCGTCGTAGATGTCGGCGATCGCCATTATGCGCGCCTGCAGGGGGATGGAATCGGCGCCCTTGAGGCCCGACGGATACCCGGTGCCGTCGAGCATTTCGTGGTGCTTGGCTGCGATCTCGGGAATGTTCCTGTATTCCGGGGGCCACGGTATCCGGCTCACGAAGTTGTAGGTGTGCGTCACGTGGCTCTCGATCTCCTTCCGCTCGTCGGGGTTCAGGCTTCCCCTGCGTATGCTGAGATTCGTTTTCTCGTGGTCGGAGAGTATCGGGAGCGGGGAGCCGTCCGGGTGCCTGCACTCGATCGATTCGATCTCCGCCAGTATCTGCTTCAATACGACCGCGGGGTCCTCGTCGGTCACCGTGGGCTCGTTGAGGCGGATGAGCCGGTCCTTTACGCCCAGGATTCTCGCGAGATCGGTTCCCCGCCGCTCCCTGAGCGCATCGATCCCCTCGGGGGGGCCGCCGCGGGCGAGCGCGTCCGCAAGGAGCGCGCCCTCGCGCATCGAGTACTGCATCTCGGTGTAACGGTACAGGTAGTCCATCTTGAGCACCAGGTTCTCGAGCTCCTTGGGGAAAAGCTTTTTGGCCTTCTGGAAAATGGCGAGGTCGATATAAACCTTCCCGAAATCGTGCAGGAGCGCGGCGAACTCGATCTCCTTTATGGCGCTTTCCGAGAACTTGACGTCCGCGAACACGCCCTGGGTCTCGCTGTTGATGGCGTACGCCATCTCCTTGCAGAACTCGGCGACACGAAACGAGTGACCCGAGGTGGCGACGTCCCGCGATTCGATCGCCATCACCGACGCCTTCACGAATTCCTCGAACTGGGTCTGGATCTGCTTGAGCATGCGGTTGTTCTCGATGGCGATCGCGGCCTGGCTCGCGACGGCCTCCATGAGCTTCTCATAGCGCGGCGAAAACGCGACGACCTTGACGTCGAAATCCTCCGGCGTGGAGAGCAGGACCTCGAACGCCTCGTTGCCCGTCATCTTTGTGCTGTTCGCGTACTCCTTGCTGTTGATGAGCTGGATGACCCCGATTATTTCATCCACGTGATTGCGCATGGGAATGACCAGCATGGACTTGGACCGGTAGTTATGCACCTTGTCGAACGACGAGTTGAACGTGACCGGGTCGCTCTTGGATAATTTGTAGACATCGGGGATATTCAGGGTATTGCCTGTTACCGCCACGTACCCCGCGATGGAATTTTTATTCATCGCAAGTACGAATTCTTCGTAGGGGAGGTTCTTCGAAAAAGTGTGGGAATACTTGAACCTGAGCTGTTTCCCCTGGCTCTCCCCCTCCTCGACGACGAAAATTGAGCCGGCGTCCGCGCCGGTGATCTTCTTGCTCAGCATGAGTATCGAGCGCAGCAGCCTGTCGGGGTCTTTCTCGGTGGACAGCGAACGGCCTATGGTGATGAGGTCCTCCTGGTCCTGCCGCATGTCCGTGAGCGTTTCCAGGTACTGGGCGCGCTCGGCGCGAAACCACTGCTCGCCCTCCATGATCGAAAAGGCCTTCTGGATGAGAAACGACGATTCCGCGGCCCCGGCGGGCCTGGTGAGAAAATGCATGATGCGCCGGCGATCGGACTCGTCGGTCCGCGAAAGGTCTTCTTCGGTTCCGGTGAGGATTATTTTGTAGCAGGCATCGGCGTGGCCCAGCGCGGACTCGATCGCGGCGGGGGAAATCGCGTCGCCGGTGTGCATAATCACCAGCAACAGGGCGCCATCGCCCGGGGACGCTTCCCCGGGAAGTCCGGCGGGATCTTCCAGGCGCTCCACGCGGTATCGCGGGAATTCCGCGTCGTCGATGAACCCCCGAGCGCCGTCGGTTATGAGGATCGCATGGTTAATTGTCGCCGTCTGCATGAAAAACCGCCTGGGGGCCGGCCGCGGCGCCGGCCCCGATCACTATCTAGTGCAGATCGGGGTGCGCGTAAAGTAAAAATCCGCCCCGGTGTGATTTTTTAGCGCCTAGTGTACGGGGGCATGGAGCATCTCCGGTTCGGCACGCTCCTCGTTCCATTTGCGCATAAGGTAGTCCTTGTGGTCTTCGAATATCTGCGCCTGGCGCTCCACGACGCCTTCCGCCTCCAGCGAGTTCATGAGCCTGGTTTCGTTCACGAACTGGGCGACCCGTCCGTAATACAGGGGCACCATGAGGTTGATAAGGCGGACCCTGTTCACCTTCCAGTAATGATACGTCGACGCGAGCTCGTAGAGGGCCTTAACCCATATCTCGACGGGGTACGCGAACGCATCGACCGAAAGCCCCGAGGCCTCCTCGAGGACGCGGTAGACCTCGGGGGAGAAGATGGCCTTGTAGAGGGTCTGGAACTGCGAAAAGCCCACCCGGTATTCGTGCACCAGCTTCTCCATGTTGATCGCGACCGCCTCCGGCTCCGTCTGATCCGACGAGCCGAACAGCGGAACCGCGCGGCTGCCCGTGACGTTTTTCCAGAACGGCTCGTAGTGCTCCATGAGGTTAAAGAGTGTCCCCACCACCTGGACGAACATGGGTCCCAGGGACTGCGCGGGGTCCTTCGCGTCGTGGATCTTCACACCCAGGTTCGACTGGCAGATCTTGACGTTGCGCGCAATGGCGTTGATGGTCATCCAGATGTCGATCCCGAATTTCGCGATGTCCGTCGACCAGACGGGCTTGTCCAGGAAGAAGGCCGCCAGGTCCCGCGAGAAGGTGAAGTCGCCGCCTATAGGCTGACGGATCCGCTTCCCGTACACCGCGCGGGTGAGGTTGTAGACAATATTGTTGGTGATGGTGCCGTCGTACTTGTGCCGGGTGTAAATGGGGGCCACGAACTCGTATTCGCCCGACAGCGCGGGCTCCAGGAGCAGGTGCACCCATTCCGGCGAAATGCTCCTGAGGTCCGAGTCCACGACCATGCACGCCTTGACGTCCAGCTGGACCGCGGCCTCGAAGATCGCCCGGAAGGCGCTGCCCTTCCCGGAAACACCACGGTAAATCTGGATGATTTTCTCCTGCCACGGCATGATCTCGATCTCTTTCGCGATGTCGCGCGTATCGTCGGTCGATCCGCCGTCCGAGATGAAGATCACCGCCTTCGCGTCGCGGTAATGGGCGTGCAGTCCCTGCGATACCATCTCGATCACGTTCTGTATGGTCGCCTGGTTGTTATAGCACGGTATGCCTATGAGAATATCGGCCCTGCGCACCGCCTCGAGCCTGCGCAGGGTGAACGGCCTAAGCGCGGTTGAAAATTCCATGTTCATAGTTCCCTTAATTAGTCCCGAATACATCTAACCATTTTTTGCGGCGGAATGCCAGTTTTTTTCCGGACCCCCGCCTTATACGCCGCGGTGAAGGCGCGGATTCGAATCCGCGCCTTCACAAACCGGGGCCACAAAAAAAAGCATCCCGGCGGGTGCCGGGATGAATGTCCAAGAGGCCTCCTGCTCCGGGGCCCTGTTCGGGTTTCCCGGCTGGAGGGAATGCAATAAAGAAAGTATCGCCGGCGCTGATATTAGTATCGCCCGTGACGGCGCTGATTTTTTCACACGCGCACAACAACCGCATGAATCCTGTTCTAAAGGAGAAAGTTTGACAATAAAAAAATGAAATAGACAGATAAAAATATTTGATACCATCCGGACGGTCGACATTTCAATAAAAGAGACGAGCAATACGTGTAAAATGAACGCGTGTTCATTCCGGGATCGGTCCCGGAATGAAATCCGGATTAATTTTCCATTCAGTTTGGGCACCGCCGTCTCGATATTAATACAGGATTTCTGTTATCAAGGCCATGGAGGGCGACGTATGAACAGGATGAAACTATGCTTGGATTACTTGTTAAGCCGGGTTCCCTTGATGGTTTGAAGGGCGCCGCCCTGCCGGTCGATCCTTACAGGGCAGCCGAGTCGCCCGACTCGCAGTCTTCCTTCCGCACCATGCTGGATGCCGCCGTGTCCAGCCCCGTCGAAGTCGAGAAAGCACGCACCAGGGACGAGGGTATGAGCGAATCCCTGCGCCACACGGAGCGTACGGAAACCTCCGCGGAAGCGGAGCACCAGCCCGGGCGCGGGCAGGCCGATCGCGCCGACCGCGCTCCCCGGCAGGAGGCGGCGCGGGAAAAGACCGAGAAAAAGGACGCCCCGGACGTGACGCGGCCGGACGCGAAGGCCCTGGAGCGCATGGCCGGTCATCCCGAAAAGCCGGAAAGCGGGGCGAAAGCCCTCGCAGTGAAAGAGGCTGCCTCCCGGAAGAAAACCGCGCAATCCCGCGCGGAACGTAAAGAGGAAACCCCGGTCGCCGAAAAGCCGCGCGCGAAGGACGACAAGACGAAGCCGCTGGGCCAGGTAATGCAGCAGATCGAGATGGCGCTGCGCGCCGTCCCGGATTCCATAAAGGATGCGAAGGGTATCCGCGAAACGCTCAATGAAGTCAGGGACGCGCTTGCCGGCAAATCCCGGGACCACGGGGCGGAGCCGCTCGAATCGCTCTACCGGCGGCTCAGGGATTTCGTGAAGAGGCTCGAGTCCGGCCGTGAGGACGCGCGCGACAACCGTGAAAAGGCGCTCCTGCCGTCGCTCGCCCGCGAGGCGGCGCGGATCGTGGACGCCCTGGAAAAGCACGTGAAACGCCCGGAGAAGGGAAAAGAGGGCGCACACACGACCGAGGCCCGGGGGGCCGATACCAAGGAACACGGCGCCGAAAAACATTTCGCCGTCCCCGTCAACGGAAAAGAGGACGCGAAGGAGCCGCTGCACGCGAAGGGGGGAGGCCAGCAGGCCCAGCCCGGGATGCAGTTCGCAGGCGCGTCGCACGCGAGGGAGCGGGCCGCGCACCAGGCCGCGTTGCCGCAAAAATCCGTGCTGTTCGACGAGCAGCTCCAGCAGCTCATGCAGGGTGCGAAGCTGAGCGTGCGGGACAACAGGAACGCGACGCTTTCGCTCCGGCTGCACCCCGAATCGCTGGGCCGCATGAGCGTGAACCTGGGCCTGGAGGGCGGGACGCTGGTTGGGCGCTTCCTGGTGGAGAGCCCTGACGCCAAAAACGCGCTCGTGGAGCAGCTCGCGTCGGTGCGTTCCGACCTTGCCGAGGCGGGCATCATGGTGGGGGATTTCCAGGTCGACGTGCGCGGCCAGGACGCGCGCGGCGCGGGCGAGGGGAACTACGACCCGGTGTTCATTCCGCGCGGCGTGCACGAGACGGTCGCGGAAAGCTATGACGGAAATTCGGAGCGCGGTCACGACGGGGCGCTGGACGTGATAGCCTAGCGTAACAATTAACGGGCGCGAACGGGGGTCTTCTATCGGCGCCCGTCCGCAGCATTTTTTTGCGTTAAAAGTCCAGGGGTTCGATGCGCGGGGCCGGGTTCGGAAGCGCGTACCGGTGTATCGGACCCCGATATTCCGGACGGAACGATACGAGGAGCGGAGTCGATGGAAAAGCCGAGCAGCATGTCGCTGGAGGACCTGGCCCGCACGAAGGCCCTGGCCGAGCAGGTGAATTCGAGGATCAAGAAAAAGGACGGGTCGACCAAGGGCGACAACGGCAAGGACATGTTCATGAAGCTCTTGGTCACGCAGCTCCGGCACCAGGATCCCACGCAGCCCATGGCCGACCGCGAGTTCATCGCGCAGATGGCGCAGTTCTCGTCACTGGAGCAGATGCAGAACATCAACACCGCGATCCAGGGAATGAACAAGAGCTCCCGCACCGGGGAGGCCTACGCGCTCCTGGGCCGCAGGGTCGAGGCGATGAGCGCGACGACGGGACAGCCGGTGCAGGACGTGGTCTCGAAGGTGTTCTTTCGCGACAACGAGATACGGCTGCTCGTGGGAAAGACCGAGGTGGGGCTGGCCGACATCCACGCGGTGCTGCCGAACGAGGAGCCGGCGAAGCGCGCGGTCCCCTCCGCGGTGAAGGGGGGAGTCCGGGGTAATTTTTTCGTCACGGGCGCGATTAATGAGGCTAAAGCGGACGCGATTAATAACGATATTAATAAGGACGGGCCGCTCAAGGCCTACGAAAAGTCGGAAACGAAGGCGCCCGGGACCGATACGGGCAAGTAAATAAAAATCTACGCTGTCAGGAGTTGACGCCTTATGATGAGATCACTGTTTTCCGGGGTATCCGGTCTCAAGAATCACCAGACCAGGATGGACGTGATTGGACACAATATCTCCAACGTGAATACCTATGGTTACAAGACCACGCGGGTGACCTTCCAGGACATGCTCTCGCAGACGCTCTCGGGGGCCGCGAAGCCGGAGGAGAACAAGGGAGGCGTGAACCCCAAGCAGGTGGGCCTTGGCATGACCATCGCGTCGATCGACCGGCTTTTCACGCAGGGAAGCCTGCAGACCACCGGTAACCAGACCGATCTCGCGATCTCGGGCGACGGCTTCTTCATCGTGAGCGAGGGCGGGAAAAACTACTACACCCGCGCCGGCAACTTCGCGCTGGACAGGGACGGGAAGCTCGTGAACCCCGCGAACGGGCTGCGCGTCCAGGGCTGGCAGTCCCAGGTGACCGAGACCGGCGAGCGCAAGGTGTTTCCGACCGGCACGCCCGAGGACGTTATCGTCCCGGTATATGGCAAGGTGGACGCGCGCGAGACGACCTACGTCCGCTACAAGTGCAACCTCGATTCCAAGCTACAGGTGGTTCCGCCCACCGCCGACGGCAAGATGCGGGCCGCGGAGGGTGTCACGACGAACATTGACGTGTACGACAAGCTGGGCGATCCGCACCGCATGACGCTCAACTTCTGGAAGACCGGCGCCAACGAGTGGAGCGCCAGTGCGGCGATCACCGACGGCCAGGGAATAGTGACGCTTGACGTCCCGGGGGGCGCGAACCAGGCGGGCGGGGCGAACCTCTCGAGCCGCATGAACCTGCGCTTCAGCCCCGAGGGGAGGCTGACGTCCGTGTCCGACGACGCGAGCCCGGACGAATTAAACCAGGGAGATCTTGTGGTCAATTTGAACTACCGGGTGAAGGACGATCCCAACGTGCGCAGCATTCGCCTCGACCTGGGGAAGGCCGGCCTCATGAACGGGGTTACGCAGTTCTCATCCCCCGCGACCACCAAGGCCGTGGAGCAGGACGGCTACGCCATGGGTTACATGGAATCGTTCAATATCGACAACTCGGGCATGATCACGGGCGTGTATTCCAACGGTACGAAGCAGCTCGTGGGCCAGGTGGCCATGGCCGCGTTCACCAATCCCATGGGACTCACCGCCTCGGGTGAAAATCTCTTCGAGGTTTCGAACAACTCGGGACGGCCCATCGAGGGGCCCGCGGGCGAGGCGGGGCGCGGGAAGATCATCGCCGGGACGCTTGAAATGTCGAACGTGGACCTGTCGGACCAGTTCACCGACATGATCGTGACCCAGCGCGGCTTCCAGGCCAATTCGCGCACGATCACCACGAGCGACCAGATGCTCCAGGAGCTTATCAACCTCAAGAGGTAAGTATCGGTCCTGAACATCGCTTTTATATTTGTTGCTTTCTCCGAATGCTGATACGATAATCGTATCAGCATTCGTGCCTTGGAGACCGCCATGTCACCGCTTCCCGCCTCGTTCCCGGTTTTCATCGTACCCCCTCTCCTGAGCCTGCTCGTCGGATTGACGCTCGCGGGCGTAGCGGTGTTCAGGGGCGCTTTCCGGCGCGAAAACGTGCTCTTCGCGCTCGTGTGCGTCTGGTGGACGATGCTTTCGCCCATGTTCATCCTCCACCACTTCATCGCCGACGAGGGTCTCATGCTCGCCCTGGAGCGGGGGGCCCATTTCCTGTTCGTGTTCGTCCTGCCGGTGAACCTGCTCTTCTATCATAAAGTATTGGGGATACGGCGGCCGGCGCTCGAGGCGGCGGCCTTCGCGGTAAGCATGGCGGTGATGATCTCTACACCCACGGAACTGTACATACGGGGCCTGTACCGCTATCCCTGGGGCACAATCGCGGTGGGCGGCGTCGCCTTCCAGGTTTTCGGGGCGCTCGGGATCGCGGCGCTCGTATACGGCATTGCGATCTGCGTGCAGAGGCTTCGCGCGGAGCGCAATCCCGTGGCGCGCACCAAGGTATTCTTCCTGCTCTTTTCGCTCAACCTGATCGCCCTCCTGAATCTGTTGAACATTCCCGCCATGCTCGGGTACGATCTTTACCCTGCCGGGAATTTCATGTTCGTGCCGCTGCTCATCATGGCGTACGGCGTGTTACGCTACCGGCTCCTGGACGTGCGCAGCATCCTTCATCTTACCATTATCTGGGTCGTGACCTCGTGGGCGATCGTGCTTCCCAACGCGCTCGTCTTCGCGCTTGTCTGGCCGCTCGTCGCGGCGGCGCACCCGGCGTGGGTGTTCCTGCTCGTCGCCGCGACGTTTTTCCTGAATCTGCTGTATTACAGGAGAATCCAGCCGGTCATCAACAGGGTCTTCAACCGGCAGCGGCAAAACCTGCGCGCGATCGAAATCCGGTTTGTCGAAGACATGGCGTTCCTGAGGGGACTGACCGAATGGATGAGCGGGTTTGAGGACGTGCTCAAAAATGCGATCGGGTGCGGGCACGCGGACGTCTACCTTCGCCCGGTCGCGTCGCGCGGGTTCGTCAACGTCCGCGGCGGGGGTATCGAGTTGCCGGGGGTGATCGGGGAATGGTTTACCGGCGCGAACCACATCGTCATGAAGGACATGGTCGAGACCAACCCGTACTACGCCGCGGTGAAGGACGCGTTTCTCGACCTGTTCGGAGGGGCCTCGGCCGTATGCGCGGTCCCCCTGGTGCAGGAACACACACTGATCGGGATCGCGCTGCTGGGTGAAAAGCTCAACCTGAAGCCCTTTTCCATCGACGAGGTGCGCTTCATGAACGGCGTGCGCTCCGCGGCGACCATCGCCCTCGCGAACTCGATCATGTACCAGGACCTGAACGACATGAAGGAAAACCTCGCGCGGATGGTGGATGAGCGGACCGCAGAGCTGCGCACGAAGAATTTCCAGATGACCTTCGAGCTCAAGGTGGCAAAGGACGTGCAGAAGCTCATCCTCTCGCCCGCGCTCCCCGATGACGCGCGCGTGCGCGCGGCGGCGCGCGTCCTTCCCTTCATGGAAGTGAGCGGCGATTTCTACGACGTGGTCCGGCTTGCCGACAGCAGGGTCGCCGCAGCCGTGGTGGACGTATCGGGCCACGGGCTCCCCTCGGCCCTGCTTACCTCGATGATCAAGACCGATCTCGAGAACAGGCTCGAGAAGCCGGGCGCGACGACCGGGCAGGTCTGCACGCTCCTGAACGCGAACCTTGCCCCTACGCTCATCGAAACGGGCTTCTATTTCACCATGTTCCTCGCGATCATCGACATCGAGGGCGGGGTAGTCGAGTATACGAGCTGCGGGCATCCCCCCGCGGTCATCGCGGGCGCGGGAGGCGCCGCGCGGGCGATTACCACGGACGGGTTCCCGATCGGCGCGATGCCGGGCGCGGTGTACCGCAGCAACCACGCGACACTTACGGAGGGTGACAGGCTCGTGCTCTATACCGACGGGCTCACGGAGGCGCGCGGGGAGGACGGCGGGTTTTTCGGGGAATCCAGGCTGACGGGCGCGATCGAGGAAACGGGCGATCTGCCCGTGAAGGATCAGCTGAACCTGCTGCTGCGCATGGTTGAAACGCACCTGGGGGGCGGGTCCGCGCGCGACGACATTACGCTCCTGATCATTGAAACGGGAGATCCCGCGCGCCCCCGCCGGAAAGAGAGCGATATGGACAGGGCGAAGGCGCTCTTCCGGGACAAGGGCTACAAGGAAGCGCGGATCATCGTCGAGGAGACGGGACTGGCCGCGATGGACGCGCCCGACCGCCATTTCGCCGCGCGGGTCTACCTGGCCTGCGGGGATATTGAGCACGCGCTGTACTGCGTCACGCGCGCGCTCGAGCTGGACGGGGAAAGCCGCGAGTACCTCTACTTCAGGGGCATGACCCTCTACCGGCTGGGCCGCCGCGACGAGGCGCGTGAAGCGTTCGCGGAAATTTTCGAAAGGGATCCCGGATATAAAAACGTGGCGGAGCTTGTTGAAAAGCTGTCGGATGGCGCATAACCGTCGTAAAACCGGTCCGGTAGACGCCGAAAAACCGGTAGAGACGCGATTAATCGCGTCTCTACCGGTTTTTCGGCGCACCCATCCTATTTAACGGCGTCCCGCGGTTCACCCGCGCAATCGATTCACACCACCAGGTTTTCCGCGACGATTTCGGTCAGGTAGCGGACCTCCACGTCGAGGTCGTACCCCGACCTGATGGTCTCGAGCTGGGAGATGCAGTTTTCGCAGGCCGATACCACGACCTTCGCGCCCGTGGCGACGATCTGGTCGCGCTTGGGCTTCCCGGATTTTATCCTGAAATTCTCGTTGTCGAGCGCCACGAGACCGCCCCCGCCGCCGCAGCACCAGTTGAATTCGCGCGTGGGGCTCATCTCGCGGTAGTCCTTCGCGAGAATCTGGAGTATCTCGCGCGGTTCCTCGAACACGCCGCCGTTGCGTCCCAGCTGGCACGGGTCGTGATAGGTGACCGGGGCAGTGAGCGCCCCCTCTTTCAATTTGATCCTTCCTTCTTTCAGGTACCGGTGTATCAGCTCCACAATGCTCGTGACCTTGAAGGGCAAGGGGCCCAGCATGAATTTCGGGATGCGGTAGGCGGTGCCACATTCCACGATCACGACCTCCTTCACGCCCAGTTCCTTCGCCTCGTTCACCACGCGGTTCGCGATGAATTTCATCTTCTCGGGGTCTCCCAGGAACTGCCCGAAGTTCACGGCCTCGAAAAATGACAGGGTCCAGTCCTCTTTCGCGGCATTGAAGATGATCGCGGGATTCACGATGGAGCGCGCCCCGGCGAGCGCCACGTAGAGGATGTTCGCGTTCTTCTTTTCCATGGGGATCACGCCCTCGGGGGAGGGCAGTCCCAGGCGCTCCTGGACCTGTTTTTCAAGATCGTAGATGACAGAGCGGTAGCCGTCCTTGAACTCGGCGATGCTTTTCCCCTTCTCGACGGCCGCGTCGGATAACATGAGGAGCTCCTCGGGGGCGGTGCCGTTTTCGATGAGCAGCACCTTGGCGATGCCCATGATGAGTCCCGTATCGATGCCGAAGGGGCAATGCATCACGCAGCGCCGGCATCCCGTGCAGGAAAACGCGGCGTCCAGGAGCTCGTCCATCACGCGGTCGTCCAGGTCCGTGGCCTCGCCCCACGAGGGAAGAAATTTTCCGGACGGCCGGAAATATTTCCGGAAGACCTTGCGCACGACCTCGGCGCGCCCGACGGGGGAGTATTCGCGCTTGTGAATGCCCTGGATCACGTGGCAGGACTCGTAGCAAAGCCCGCAGCGGGTGCACAGATCCAGGTAGTAGCGCATCGGTTTGGTAAGGCGTCCCCGGATCGCGTCCTTCATTCCTTGCAGTTTTTCAGGTTCCATGGCTATTTCCTCTTGATGGAGAGTGCGGGGAAAATGAACGCCGCGTGGATCATCTTGGTAAAGGGGAACATGATGAGCACGAGGTTCGCGAAGAACAGGTGCAGGATGAAAATGATGAAATGCGGGGAGGCGGTGATCATCACGGGCATCCTGGGCTTGAGCGCGAGCAGGCTCGAGAAGTAGACGCGGTAGTCCCCTACCGGGATGTTGAGCGCCGTCATCCCGTAGCGGTCTGCCATGTGCAGGATGCTCCCGAACAGTATCGTGAAAAACAGCAGCAGGAGAAGCACATAGTCCTCCATGACCGATATTTCCCGGTGCGGGGTATGCAGCCGCCTGAACAGGAAATAGATGACGGAGACGCCTAGCGTGACGCCTAACGCGCCCGCGCCCAGGAACACCTCGTGCGGGATGGACCGAAGCACGGGGATGTCCCCCGCGAGCTCAAGGTGTCCCAGGAACACCAGGGTGAACGCGGCATGGAAGAGCACCAGGAAAAACCAGAACGGCTTCGAGCCGCGGAACGCGGCGGGTATAGTGAAGGCTTCCTTCAACAGGCCCAGGGTTTTCGACTTTTCCATAGGAAACACGGGCAACCTCCCCGGGATCCCCGGAGACCGATACACCACGATGAATTTGAAAATGATGCCCAGGATGAGCGTCGCGAAGGCGATGTACACCATTGGCACCATGACGAAATAGGAGAAAAATTCCCACATAGCTCCCCCCGTAATCCTGATAATTTGAATTTACTTCCCGCGGTCTCGCGATCGCGGGAAAATATGTGCCTATCAGGCGGAACGCAGACCGCTCACCCGCTGCGCGCAGGGCTTGATCAGCGCGTCGCCCGGATGGGAATGTTCTACCGGGAGCGAATCGCCAGTCCTTGCGGTTTGGCCTTCGCGGCCGGTTATTTCAGCTTCTTGATTATAAATTTTGCGGATTTTTCTTCTTTAACGATCTTCACGAGCTCGTTGCCGCTGGATTTCGCCCAGGCGGGGAAATCGGCATGCGCCCCGGGGTCGGTGGTTTCGGCTTCGATCACCTCACCCACCTTCATCTTCTTGATCTGCTGGCTCACCTTCACGACGGGCATGGGGCAGGCGAGTCCCTTGAGATCCATCTTAACGTCAATTTTGATTTCTTCGCTCATGATTCGCTCCTTGCGGTTATGGTTTGATCGGAATAATAATTCTTCGCTCGTATAATCTCACGGAACGGGGACCGGGTCATCCGGCACCGGCCGCTGCCGGATGCCGCGGATGAGAGATTTTCACCGTTGCCCGGATCAGGTCCCGCCCGTGGCGCGCGCAACTGCCCGTGGTCAGATAAACAACTGGATCTTGCTGTTACCCGCTTCCGCGAGGAACGAGGCGACACCCACGAACTCGACACCCGGGTAGTCTATCATTTCTTCAGGCTTGAAGCCCATGAGGCTCATGGACATCTCGCATATGAACACTTTCACCCCGAGCTCGGCGGCGAGCGACACCATCTCGTCCAGGGACGCCACGTTCTTCTTCTTCATGAGGTATTTCATCATGCCGGTGCCCATCCCGGCCATGTGCATCTTCCCGAGCTTGACCTTGCCGGTTCCCTTGGGGAGCATGAAGCCGAACATCTTTCCGAAGATGTCCTTGCCCTTCGCCTTCTTCTTTTTATCACGGAGCGCGGGGGTCGCCCAGAACGTGAAGAACATCACTACCTCCATGCCCATCGCGACCGCGCCGGTGGCAATGATGAATGCGGCCAGGAGCTTGTCCAGGTCGCCGCTGAATACGACCATGGAGAGCTTGTTTTGCGAGCCTTCCTTTATTTCTTCCACCTGCTTTTTAATAAGTTCGAGTTCCTTTGAGGGATCCATACGTCCTCCGGGGCAGATATTTAAGTATTTCAGATGATATTAATGTACTACACTTTTGCTGTCAAACAAAAAAAATAATGCCGAAAGGACAAAATTCAAGCGTTAGCACGCGATGGAGGTCCCCAATATTAAAGTGTGCCAATTTTAGGGGCTAAAGTCAAATTATTTCCGCGGCGCGTGTTTCAGGTGACAATCGACTGGCCGGCACGCACATAGGAGAGCGCCGGGTGGGCGGAGCTTTTATTCCGTTTGAGGTGGGTTCCATGGAACCGGGTTCCGGCGCGCGCGAGGGGCACGCCCTTTTCGACGAGCTCCGCCTCCGAAAGATGCACGGCGACCGGGTCGCCGGGCTCGCCGTTCAGGTCGACGATGAAGATTTCCGGTCCGCACGCTATGATCCTCTCCATGCTTTCGCACCAGAGCGTATCGGCGGAGTAGGCGAGCGGGCAGGATGCGCCCTCGTGCATCGTAAAGCCGTAGGCCTCGACGAAATGCTCCATGCGGTACAGGCGCGTCTCACGGCCCGCGAGGAGTATGGGGTTCGTGACCGATATATCGGTCCACATGATTCGCGCCCGAATCCAGTCGATGCACGGGTGCGCCGTGCCGAGCGCCATCTCCGTGAGCGCGAGCAGGTAGTCCCGTCCGCCCCCCGGGACGAAGACCGAGCGTCGCCGCGTGTCCCCGTCGCGTACGCTTTGAAAAAAAAGCCCCAGCGCCAGGAAGGGGAAGCCGAAGCAGTGGTCGCCGTGAAGATGCGAGATGTAGATGTCTTCAATGGCGGGGGGCGCGATGCCTTCCCGGTGAAGCGAAAGCATCACGTCCGGCGGCGCCTCGACCAGCGCGGTTCCGTCCACGAGGAAGGCGTTATATGGCAGGCCGTCGTTGACCGCGCCGCCGTTTCCAAGAATGAGTATACCCGCCATAGAGCGTTATCGGACCCCTTCCGCACCGCGCGTTCCCGCGCACAGGTGCCGCAGGAAAAAGTCGATCTCCATCCTGATAGTTTTCGCGAAAAGCCTGCCGCGGTAGACGTCGAAGTGCCCGCAGTCGAGCGCCGCGAACTCGCCGCGCGGCATGCGGGCGGCGGCCTTTTCCACGGCGGAGGCCGGGATAAGGGAATCACGGCGCGCGCAGATTACGAGCGCGGGACACGCGAGCCTGCGGGCGCGGCGCACGGGACGGTAAAAGGGAACCTGGAGCATGATTCGCGCGGGAGCCTCGTTCCGCCAGCGGGAATCGGCCGGGAGGAGGCTCGTATAGCCGGGCAGGGACTCGGGTGTGTTCATGAGGGCGAAGCAGCCGGGGCCCCCCACGATGGGGACCGTATGCGGGGCCCTGAGCGCCGCGGCCGCGCCGAGATCGCGCAGGCCGTGCAGGAGGCTGCGCGCGATGAATCCAGCGGAGAACATGCGCATGGTGGCGCGACCGTCAACGAAGGGAATCTGCGCGACGATGGCAGCGATATTCCCGTCGCGCACGGCCGCCTCGATCACGTGGCCCCCGCTGAACGAGGTACCCCAGAGCGCGATCCGGGAGGCATCGACGCCCGGAAGCGAGCGGGCGCAGGCGATGGCCGCGCCGTAATCCTCCACGTGGCGCCACGGGTTAATCAGGTTGCGCGGCTTCCCCGCGCTCCCGCCGAAATTCCGGTAATCGAACACGAGGACGGCGAACCCCGCCGCGGCGAAACGCCCGGCGTAGGCGGCAAGGCCGAACGAGCGCTCGGCGCCAAGTCCGTGTGCCATTACGATGACGGGCGGGTTCGTATCGGCGGGCGTATAGAGCGTCGCCTCGCAGGGGGCGCCCCGGCTTTTAAAGACAAGCGTGTTCGTGTTTACGGCCAGGCGTTTCCGGGGCGTACGGGGCGGGTTCATCGTGTGGCCTATGGTAGTATCGGCGCCCGAAAATCCCGGCGGGCGGAATCAGGGGCTTCCGGGGCGGGCCTTCCCGGAAAAATACGCGGGTTTGCCGTGCGATTTTTTCCGGGAAAAATAATAAAGGCAGGTCGCGCGCCTGCCTTTATGTGCGTCGTCGCGTCCATGTGCCGGGAACGGTTTAGTGACCGTGCGCCTGGGTGCCCGCGTCCGGGGCCTTGGGGGCCGCGCAACTGGTAATCCTGAGCAACTTGTACGGCCAGCAGAATCCGCCGATCGCGGTGAAGAACATTGCGCCGCCGGCCACGAGGAGTGCGAGCGTGCCCAGCCAGCCGGGCGAGAGAATGATTATCTGAAGCAGCAGTCCGATGCCCACGAGAATCCGGATATATTTGTCCGCGGGCCCTACGTTCATGGTCATATCGATTACCCCTTTCGCTGGATGATATTTATCGACAAGTGCTGGTACAAATAGTTGAAAACATGGCGATTTTCCGCAAGTACATTTTCTGCCGGCCACGGTCCATCCGGGCGTGCCCCGCGCGGCGGGCCTGGTGGATCGCGCGGTCTGCATCGTCTCCATGCGGTCGGCGTAGGTTTTCATCTGTTCGTCGAAGGCGGCTTTGTAGGTGCCCGTGGCGGGCGTGCCCCTCGCGACGATTGCAGCGTCATGCAGTTGCATCGCACATGCGCTCATGCTCATCTCGCTCTACTCCCGTCGCTCGGGTCGGGCTGCTGCGGGCTGCGCTTCGCTCCGGTCGCGGCTAACGGCTGCCGCGACTGCCCCTGCGCATGACGTACAGGATGTACTAATGCCGGCGTTGCGACAGGAGGTCGCGCCTTTAGCCGGCCCCTCACGCGTTGCGCGGGACGCCTCACGGCATATTCCCGTTACACACTGGCAGTGTATGCTTTCACGAGGGAGAAAGGCCTGCGTGGCCTCTCTCCCTCGTGGCTCCCACTCTCCCCGCTCCTCAAGCGGCGGAGGGCCTAACGCCCGAACTCGCCTCGCCGGCTATCGCCGGACTCGGCTCAAACAAGCGGGCTAATAAGGTTTGCCGCTGACGCGGCGATTTAGGTCTTTTCTCCCGTTCAACGATGTCACGAGTTCTGCTTTCAGCGGAGTTACCG
>SCSX01000089.1 GCA_004297825.1 Spirochaetota bacterium | reverse complement strand
ATACACTTCACGCGATCCCCCGCCGACAATGAGGAATCGTTCGTACCATAATCTTACAATTCGTCCGCCCGAAGGTCAACCTGTTTTAATGGAAGTTGAAGGATGGTCATTACGGCGAGACGACCACCGGCACCGTCCCGGCGCGATCGAATACCCACACGGCCTCTTTCTCCACCCTGGCGCCGAATGCGCCCTTTCGCATTGTTTCCCATTCGGTAACCGAATATACGAAAAGGTCCGCGGGTACGGGAAGCGTAGTGGAATCGTACTTCAGGGCGCGTCTCTCGAATGGAATCCCGGTTTCGTTCACCACAACGACAACATCGAGATCGCTGCCTACTCCCCAGTCACCCCTGGCATACGAGCCGAAGTAGCCGATACGGAGTATCCCGGAATGGGTAGCGGCCCGAGTTTTTGCCCAGTCCCGGACGGCCGCGTCAACTGCCTTCGCGTTCGGCCATTTGAGCACGGACGAACTCAACGATCGTACGGGCATAGGTAACCGCCTCCTCACTCTGCTTGCGTCCATAGTGCTCAAAAGGTGCCCCCTCAGTGTGTCCATTCGGGTATCGGGAGGGTATATAGTAACCATCGAGGATGTGTGCCATATCGAGGAAATCCTCCGGTGCGCTCACTTCTGCCGGCAGCTCACGAATAATTTTCGCCAGACCGTGCCCCCACGCCTCCTGACCGCGATTAAGGTGCAGTGCCTTAATCGCTTTTTCCGCGGCCTGGTGCGCGGCAAAACAGGACCACTCGAAACGTGCGGAATGGTGCGAGTCGGAGGCTTGTTCAAGGTCGCGTTCCGCCTGGCGCAGCCAATCCTTTGAACGATCGGGCATTTACCACCTCTTGAACATGGTATCAATCCACGGGCAAATCAAATTCGTTTTGAGGATGCACTGATACGTCGCATGCTGTCAAGAATTACTTTTTATAAGCCCGCCTGCATTAGATAATTGACGCCTGCCGTTATCCCGGAGAGAATTTCCCCGGTCTGAATACAATCGAGAGGAAGCGTCCCGACAAATGTCCTCCACCTACTTCATTATCCTCGCCGGCGGTCGCGGCGCGCGCCTGGGGAACGATACGCCCAAGCAATTCATGGACCTGGGCGGAATGCCCGTCATCGCCTGGTCCATGCGCGCCTGCGCAACGGTTCCGGAAATATCGGGTCTGATACTCGTGTGCCCCGAAGACGAGCGCGGTCGCGTGGAGTCGATCGCCGCTTCGCACGGACGGGGCCTTGTGCGCGCGATTGTCGCCGGCGGCGAGACGCGCCAGGGCTCCGTGTACAACGCGCTCTCGGCACTCCCCTTCGCGGACGACGACATCCTGCTCTTTCACGACGCGGCCCGGCCGTTTATCGGTCCCGGGATCATTTCCCGCTGCGTCATGGAGACCGCCGCGCACGGCGCCGCCGCCGTCTACGTGAGGGCGACCGATACGATCACCCGGGGCGACGGCGGCTTCGTGGAATCGATTCCCCCCCGGGACGCGCTCTTCGCCGCGCAGACGCCGCAGGGCTTCCGGTACGCGGTTATCCGCGCCGCCCACGAACGGGCGCGCGCGGCGGGCCTCTTCGACGCGAGCGACGACGTGCGGCTGGTTATGGAATCGGGGGTGAGGGTGAAGATGGTGGAAGGGGAATATCGGAACCTCAAGATCACGACGGCGTTCGACTACGACGTGGCGCGGATGATCGCGGGGCAATACCGTTAGCTTCCGCTCCGGAGACGATCCATCCAGAAGTCCACATACGTCCGGTCGAGCAGTCCCCCGGCTTTTTCTTCGATGCGTGCACAATCGATTCTATCCTGGTCGCGGGAAGACAGTTTTTTCATGATATACAGGTCATCGAGCGACACGACAGGAATTACACACCCGTCCAGGTCGATTTCGATGCGTCGTTCGAGAATGTTGGACGCAAAAACCTGATTCACGGGAACGATCAGGTCGATTATGATTTCCATCCCCGCGTTGATCCCGATCACTCGCGAGAGTTGAAGAATACCTATGTTCATGGCGGTTTTGTGAAGGATTATTCGTTCGAATTCCGGCTCCAGGGCCCGTGTGATCCTCTCGACATCCGCGAGGGAACCAATGCAAAAATCCACATCCATGGTCGACCGCGGCATGATATGAATTCCAAACGCGAAGCCGCCCGTGAGGGCATAAGGAATTTTCGAACCGTTAAGCGCCTTACATGACGATACAAGGACATCTCTCAACGTCATCATCGATCCTCGCCCGCGCTCTGCCGAGGTCGTCCGCCATTCGGAGTGCTCCTGGATTCGATGATGAATCGCCAGAATCGTCGCTCCCTTTCTTCATCTGTTTGCAACGGAGTTTCGCCGCGACGCGCCGCAATCCAGAGCGCCTTGGAAAGCTCTCCCAGCTCCAGGGTGCGTTCCAGATTTACGCGATATTCCGTGAGATCCTTAGTAAGGGATGAACGGGCAAAAATCCCGTCCAGGGTCCGCGTTGAGCGCTCGCCTGACTCGAAATAAAACTGCGCCGCCTGGGACAGCCACTCCAGTCTCTGGCCCGGGCTCATTCGTTTAAACTCCGTCCCCCCCTGGAACGCCGATTCCGGTATATCGGCGATGAGTGCGCGGAACGCGTCCCGGTTTCCCTGCTCTTCGGAATTTGGCTTTCGCCCGGCCCTTTTCATACTACCTGCGCTTTATCGCCCGCCTTCCAGTTTTTTCAGTGCGTCGATATCGAACGCATCCTTATCCCTGGGCGGATTGACGGACTCCTTCATCTCGATTAGTTTGCCGACCGACACGACTTTAATCACCGCCCCCCCAATATCGGCCTCCACCGTATCATCTATCAGGTTTTCAAAACGATTTTTTTCTGTGAGAAAAACATCCACCTGCCTGTAGGGGTTTCCTGTATCCAGAAAGGTGAATACCAGCGCGTGTTTCTGCTCGATCATTATTGCCCGCTTTTCTTCGTCCAGCAGCGTTTCCGCGGGGACGGGGACCCGCGGTACAAGGTTCAACTCCGTCATGACCTCGAGAAATCGCTTAAGGTTGTCCCTCTCGAAATCCACCGAGAGATCGATATCGAGCGTCATCCGTTCAATGCCATGGAGCACAAGCGCGACGCCCCCGCACACGATAAAACGGACGTGTCGCCCGACCAGGGCCGTCAGGATTTCATGCAGGTGGTTTCTCATTCCCCTACTCGATCCGCAGCGTCTTGATGTGATCGAGCGCCTTGATGGCTTCGAAGAGCAGGCGTATGCTGAAATCCTCGTCGATGCGGCAGTTCAGGACGATCTCCGTGGTCCCCGCCTCCACGTCCTCGGTGACCGAGGTGCTGCGGATGGAGATGTCGAACCGCTTCACCTGCTCGATAACCTGCTTGGGGCTCAGGAGCCTGGAGTTTATCACCACGGTAAGCACGCGCATGTCTTTGTGGGCGAAGAACCGGTCCTCGATGCGGTCGAAAAACTGGAGGATGACGACGAGCAATACGGTGGAGAGCATCCCCAGGAAATAGAATCCGGCGCCGATCGCGAGCCCTACGCCGGAGATGGTCCAGATCGAGGCCGCGGTGGTGAGGCCGCGCACGGTAAAGCCGAACCGGAATATCGCCCCCGCGCCCAGGAAGCCTATGCCGCTGATCACCTGCGCGGCGAGGCGTCCGGGGTCAGAGCCCGGGGACATCTTCATGAAATCGAGCGGGATGTAGATGGACGTAAGCATGATCATGCAGGAGCCCAGCGCAAGCACCATGTGGGTGCGCAGGCCCGCGGGCTGGAAATGCTGCTCGCGCTCGTAGCCGACCATGAAGCCCGCAAGCATGGCCACCAGGAGGCGGACCATGACCGTTACGGGGTGGTCGAGCGGGAGGCCGGTGAGCGCGTCAATCATCCCTTATCGCCTCCAGGCGCTCCCGGATGAGTACGATCTGGGTTTCCACCTCCGGCCGCGCGGTGCTTCCCTTCGAAAGCTTGCGCTCCGGCGAGGTTTCCGGATTGAGCACCTCGCGTATGTCGTCGCCGAACGCCGTACTGAATCCCTTGAGCACATCGAGCGGAAGCTCGAAGAAATTAATTTCACTGTCCTCGCAGTGACGGACCAGGCTCCCCACGATCTCGTGCGCACTGCGGAACGGGACGCCCTTCGCGGCCAGGTAATCGGCGAGGTCGGTGGCGGTCGAAAAGTTCGCGAAGAGCCCGCGCTTCATGTGCTCCCCCTGAACCTGCATTCCTGCGATCATCTCACGCATCCCCAGGAGGGAAAGCTTCACCGTGTCGACGGAATCGAAGAGCGGCTCCTTGTCCTCCTGCAGGTCCCTGTTGTATGCGAGCGGAAGCCCCTTGAGCGTGGTCAGGAGCGACACGAGGTTGCCGTTGAGCCTGCCGGATTTTCCGCGGATAAGTTCGGCGATGTCGGGATTTCGCTTCTGCGGCATGATGGACGAGCCCGTCGTCACCGCGTCGGAAAGCCGCACGAAGCCGAACTCGGCGGTCGACCAGATGACCAGTTCCTCGCACTGGCGCGAAAGGTGCGTCCCCAGTACCGCGGCGAAGTAGAGGAAATCGAGCGCGAAGTCCCGGTCGCTCACCGAATCCATGGAGTTGGGCGTGATGCCGGCGAAGCCGAGCTCATCCTTCACGAAGTCCCGGTCGGTTTTATAGTTTACCCCGGCGAGCGCCCCGGCGCCCAGCGGCGAGAGATCGGCGCTGGCCATGAAGAAGCGGAGCCGGGCGAGGTCGCGCAGATACGCCCACGCATGGGCGAGCAGGTGGTGCGAGAACCGCACCGGTTGCGCAACCTGTAAATGCGTGTATCCCGGCATCACAACGTCGATATGCTCATGGGCGCGGTCCGCCAGGAGTCCGATAAGCGCGCCCAGCAGCCGGGCGATCTCCCTCGATTCGTCGCGCAGGTAGAGCCGGAGGTCGAGCGCGACCTGGTCGTTCCGCGAGCGCGCCGTGTGCAGCTTCCTGCCCGCCTCGCCGATACGCTCGGTGAGCGCCGCCTCGATGTTCATGTGCACGTCCTCACGGGACGGCAGAAAATCGAACCTCCCCTCCCCGATTTCGCGCTCGATGTCCTTGAGGCCCCCGACGATAGCCACAAGCTCGTCCGCGTTGAGCAGCCCGATCTTCTTCAGCATTCCCGCATGCGCGATGGAGCCCCGTATGTCCTGCCGGTACAGCCGCGCGTCAAAATGGACGGAGGCGGAAATCTTCTCGGTGATATCGGAGGACTCCCCCGAAAAGCGCCCGCCCCACAATTTTCCGCTTCCCTCGTTTTTAGGTCCTGTCATTTCATCGTTCCGGTGCTGGATTGAAATATGGTCATTATCTGCGAGTCCGGGATTCATTCCGCGCTCATGCGGTCCAGGAGCGCCCTGACGTGGCCGTCAAGACCCTCCAGCGCGGGCCGGAGCTCGTACTCGAGCACGTCGCTCAGCGAGATGATATCGTTGTTCTCCAACGCCTCGCTCATCCTCGTGATGAGCTCCTGGAGGAACGCGTTCTTCTCCTCGATCGTGACGCCGTCCGACGCGACCTCCCCCGGCTCAAGCTTGAAGCTGAGCATTCCCTGGTTGCACGCGCGGAAATAGCGGTACAGGAAATCGGTGAGCTCGTCGATTTTCACGGAACCCTCGCCGTCCTTCCCGGCCTGGTACGCGAGCGCCGCCTCGCCGGCCGCTTCCGCCCTCGCGGGGACTTCGCGCATTATTTCCTTCAAGGCCGCGATCAGGGTATCCGGGGAATCTATGCTCCTTACGACGAGCGTCCTCACGTGGTCGCTCCGGAGGAGCATGACCAGGATTTCGCGCGCATGCCGCAGCGAGGCTCCCTCGCCCGAAAAGAACCGCGCGGCCTCCCGCGGGGAACGGACGCCCTTCAGGCTTTCATGCGCCGCCTTGAGCGCTTCAATCGTGTGCTGTACGGTAGTGTCGCGGTAACCCGTTGCCGCCGGGTCCAGTTCCAGGAGCGAAAGCGCCGTGCGGATCACCTCCGCCAGCCAGTCCATTCCCGCCCCCAGCGACCCGAGATCGGGGCCGGGCCCGTCGCCCTCCGCCGAAAACGAATCCATGAAGCGGATCGCGCGGTCGCAATAGGCGATTCCCCCCTCGATCGCGGCGATCACCACGTCGGCGCGCGACTGGACCACGCAGTTGAGCACCTTCACCTGGTCCAAGGGTACGTCGGGCACATCGTCCACCGAATAGCTCGTGTCGTCCAGGCGCGCCTCGACGAAAACGAGGTCTCGTTCCTTCGCCCAGTCCGATATCGACCGTACGACGTCCGTGACCGCGCGCTCGTGCTCGAGCTCGAAATTCACTTCGCAGCTGTTGATTCGTATATCCACCCTGTTCTCCTGTCCGATGCGCGGCATCAGTTGCCGCCTTCCCCGGCTTTCATCTGGTTTTTCATCCAGTCCCCCTGGCTCTTGGCGCCGGATATGGACTGTTCCATGCTCGCGAATTTTTTCCGGAGCTTTTCCTCGTATTTTTTCAAATGTTCCTGCTTCCGCGCGATCCTGTCGTCCGCGCTCTTTATCGACGAATCCTCGAGATCCATTTTCGAGGCGATAAGATTTTTCCCCGTACTCACGTACGGCTTCAGGAGGTTTTCGACGGCGAACGCCATGCCGTTGTCGATGCGGTTGTCGCCGTCGGTATCGGACCCGAAAAATTCCTCCACGGCATCCGGCCGCTCGCGTATCGTCGAGGCGAGACTGCCCTCGTCGACGACGAGCTTGCCCTCGCGGATGGTCTCCCACGCGGAATTGACCGCCCCGGTCGAAATCCCCATCTGGGTGAAGAGTTTTATGGGCTTTTCGGTGCGGCCGGGATAGGCGCCGTTCACCGTCGCGCGCAGCGAGTTTTCCAGTCTCAGGATCGTCATGTCTCCCATGAAAATCCCGTTCTTGTCCTTGTTCGCCTGGTATGCCCCCACCTTGTCCACCTTTTCGGCCTTCGTGAGCTGACGGTCGTAATCGATGTACGCGTTATACGCCTCGACGAATTGCTTGATCTTCTGGACGGCCTTTTCCGAATCGTGCTCAACCTTCACGTGCACGGGCTTGACCGTCTTTCCCTTCAGGTTGAGGGTGAGCCCCTTCACCACGTCGTTCAGTCCTTCGTTCCTGTCGCGGGTAATATCGACCCCGTCCACCTTGAGCTTCGCGTCGGCCGGTTTCGAGATGACGTTCTTGGGCTCAAGGAGACCCGTCGTGTCGATGGGCGTCAGGAACGCGGCGTCGGCGAACTTCGCATCGCCCTCGTTGCAGTAGAAAATAACCTTGGTGATTTTTTTATCCTGGAAATCGCGGCCCACGGGAATTTCCATCCTGCCCTTGAAATTTTTCTCGATCGGGTAGAGTTTTTCCTCGCGGGTGTTTTTCTGCGCGTCCACGCTCACCACGCCCACGCCCAGCAGGTCGGTGACCTGCTTTTGGGGCTCCTTTTTATCCAGCGGCCGTATGCGCGACACGTTGTAGCCCTGGAGCTCGATCCCCTTGATGATTGTCTTTTCCTCGGGACCGACCTCCAACTTGAAGGGGAGCGCCTCGTCCTTTTCCCTCCCCTGGGCGACGGCATACTCGACGGCGACCTCGAGCAGGGAATTCTTCTTTACCGCGATCTCGGCGGGCAGCAGGTATTCCCTCCAGAGAAGGCCCGTAAGCTTCACGAACTTACCGTCCTTGTCGAGATCCAGGTTGCCCGTATTCTGGGGTATCTTCGCCTCCCCCGCGTAGGGAACGAAATAGCGCGCATCGAAGACCATGGCCACCTTCTCGTTGTCGCCCTCCTTGGCCCCCTTCACCAATCCGCTCTCGTAAAGAATGTCGCGCTCGCCGGACAGCCTGATCTCGCCCTTCTTTCCGGGGGATTTCGACTCGACGGTCAGGAGCTGCTTGTCCTCGGAGGTGTTCACGATGGACGTGGAAACGATATCGGTCGCGTCCGCGTCCAGCTGTTCCTGGAGGGCTTTGAGCGTGCCGCCGCGGAACTTGACGGCGTGGGACACGCCGTTCACCTCTATCTTGAATTTTCCCGCGGAAAGCTTCTGGTCCGAGGCTACTGGATCGGTCGTGATCTTATGCGCGGCTGCGATTTCATCGACCTGGATGGCGCGTTCCCCCGGCTGGGCGTGCCGGGACGCGATCACCTCGAGAGCCCCGGGATCGTCTGTAATCGCCTTCTTTTCGTTATATTGGGCGCGAAAGCCGTAAAGGTCCTTCGACGCGTCGGATACCTTGGAAAGAACCGTGCCAAGTTTGCCGAGCGCCTGCTTGCGCTGGTTGAAAGTCTCTTTTTCCGCCTGCCACTGGTATATCGGCCTGGCCTCAACCTCGACCAGTTTCTTGATTATACCATCGGTGTCCATTCCGGAGGCCATGCCCCCCATGGTGACCGGCATACATTACCTCTCCCGATCGAAGGCGCACGCATCGACTGCCGAGCGCCTTAAGTCTCAGTACAAAATACCAATACCCGCACACTTCTTCAATATATTATCGGAAGAATCCGTGCGTTCGATGAGAGGCTTTTCGCCCTTCAAGGCTTGCGGCCTAGCGCGCTTCGTCCACGAACATGCCTATGAGCTCGCGCATATGCTCGAGCAGGCGCAGCATCTCCCGGGACGGTATCTCGCGCACCACCTCATGGGTGCTCGAATCCTGAAACCGCATGATCACGCTCTTGGTCTTTTCGTGTATCGAGAAAGACACCGTGCGGTTCACGGATTTTGCCGCCGAGTTCAGCGTATCCACGATGTCGCTCAGCTGATCGCCCGAGAATTTGGGGTCAGCCGCGGACTCCTCGCGTTCGTACGCGTGGCGCTCCTTGTCCGGCCGGACGGGACTCATTCTCGTCTGCGCCGGGTTTTCTACTACTTTGGTCAATACCTTGTTGATTTCCATATCGTACCTCCTTGTATCTGGCAACACTCACCAGAACTCCTTCATACGCCTTTACACCTCCCTGTAGAGTTAAAAAGTTTCCCTCCCCGGCCTCCCAACCGGAGAGGGCTGCCGCATTCCGCACTGCCGAGAATGCGCCAATAAATCAAAAAGGATTCTCATTGGAGCAGCTGTAATATCAGCTGAGGCTTCTGATTCGCCTGAGCCAGCATCGAAATACCACTCTTAACGAGAATCTGGTTCTTCGTAAACTCAACCATTTCCGAGGCCATATCCGCGTCCCGAATCCGGGAGTCGGCAGCAAGCATGTTTTCGTAAGACCGCGTCAACGCGCTCACCGTATTCTCGATACGGTTGTAGTAGGCTCCAAGGTCGGCCCTTTGTCGATTCAGCTTGTCCAGGGCCACATCGATTAAGCCGATCATGGAATTCGCCTGCCCGACCGTCGAGATCGAGCGCTTCTTGTTGCCATCCGACAGATTGAGGGCCTTGGAACTCATCGTTCCTATATAAGCCTTCATCCGCTGCCCCTGGTTAGGCCCCACGTGGAAGAACATGCTTCCGATCTTGCTCTTGCGAGCATACATACCGGTGAGCATCTTCATCCTGTTGAACTCCGCGGAGGTGGTAATGCGATCCACCTCCTCGACGAGCTGTGAGACCTCGACCTGGATCTGCAACCGGTCCGCGTTTGAATAAATACCATTGGCTGACTGCACCGACAACGCACGCACCCTTTGCAAGATGTCGTTGATCTGCTGCAGTGAGCCCTCCGCGACCTGAATAAAAGAAAGCCCGTTCTGGGCGTTCTTTTCAGCCTGGAGCAGGCCGTTGATCTGGGTGCGCATCTTTTCAGATACCGCCAGACCGGAGGCGTCGTCGCCGGCGCGATTAATACGCTCGCCCGACGCCAACTTCTCAATGGCCTTATCCATCTTGTCGGAAACGCTTTGAAGCTGCCTGTTTGCGAAAATGGCGCTCATGTTATGACTGATTCTCATACGACACTCCCTCCCTTAGGAATTTACAGGGCGGCCCCGTATAATTTATTTCAAGGCCGCCGGGGTTTTTCGGCGCCACATCCTGTGACGCCGGGCCGGCCGCCCGTCCGAAGGTATTCTCCTTGGTACTGAAGCCCGGACTGCCCATTATCCAGACAACACCAGCCGCCGGAACAACCGACAGCTTGGACAGTCACTAAAACCCGGGAGATTGTGGTGAGAATCAAGTTGAGTTTTCAAAGAACCGGAAAACGACGATCTTACAATGATTATTGCCCTATCAAGCGTAAGATCGACTGGGGTTGCATATTCGCCTGTGCGAGCATCGCAGTGCCGGTGTGCACAAGTATGTTGCCTCTGGTGAAGTTAACCATTTCCTCCGCCATGTCGGCGTCTCGAATACGGGACTCAGCGGCCTGAATATTCTCATACGCCGTCATGAGACCCTTCGAGGTCAATTCCAGGCGGTTGTAATAGGCACCAAGATCGGCGCGCTGCTTCGAGAGTTTCTGCAGAGACTCATCGAGTATGCCGATCGACCTGTTTGCCCCGCCGGGAGAAGAGAGGGTCAGGATCACCTTACCGGTGGCGTCCCGCATCCTGAAGGCCTGCGCGGTCATGGTGTTGATATACACCTGCTCGCGCTGGTTCGCGTTGGGACCCATGTGGAACCACATGGACGCCTTCGCGCCCTTCCTGCTGAACGATCCCGTAAGGACCTTAAACCTGTTGAACTCGGCCTGTGATGCTACACGGTCGACTTCGTCTACGAGCGCGGAAACCTCCACCTGCATGAGCTGCCGGTCTTCCGGCGAATAGATACCGTTCGCCGACTGAATGGCAAGCACACGTACGCGCTGAATGATCTGCGCGGTCTGATCGAGATACCCCTCGGCGGTCTGAATGAAAGACATACCGTCCTCGGCGTTCCTCTCAGCCTGGCGCAGGCCTGAAATCTGCGTTCTCATTTTCTCGGAAACGGCAAGCCCGGAAGCGTCATCGCCCGACTTGTTGATCCTAGTGCCGGACGAAAGCTTCTGCATGCTCTTGTCCACTTCCCAGTGAGAAAACTTCAGCGTCCTGTTGGCGTTTATCGCGCCCATGTTGTGATTAATGATCATTTTACACTCCTTTGTTCTCTGTATTTGGCTTCCCTGCCGCCGCCGCCCAGGGCAGTGGGCGACGGTTTGATACCAGGAAAAACGGCTGAGACTTACAGTAACAGCCGGGACATACGTATTGTTCCAGGCTTGTCTTTGGGCGAACACAAGCTTGTAACGTCCCGGAATCGGAATGCGTGATCATCGTATCACGGTGCAACCCCAGTGTTTTCAAAGAACATTCGACGTGTGGAGACCACGCCCTATTCGTTTATTCGTCCCCTTCGGCATTAGAATTTAATTTAACTGCAATTTTTTAGGGGTGATTGCGCAGTATTATTCAAAAATGCGGCGTTATATCATGCAATTTTATCCCAAAATGCACTTTTTTTAATTTTTGATGAATTTGTTAGAAAAAGGTTGAATTTTATGCGAATCCCGGGGTGTGCCTATCGTTGGCACGCTTTTCAAGGGGGAATCGGGATTTAACGGGATAAGCGGACAAAGATTTCGGGTGACCGATAGTACCGTCCGTCCGTGTCCCCCCGATCTCTTCAATCTCCGCCTACCCATCAGGGCGCTAAGATTCGATTGCTCCTTGTACTCAGAAAGCCGAATCCCGTTCAATAACCGGGAAGGAGGAACCGATGGACCTGTCGCGCTTCATGCCCCCTGAAATAGCGGGCATGCTCCTCATCTTCCTCGCGCGCATCATGGACGTGTCTATCGGAACGATCCGGATAATCCTGGTTTCACGGGGATACCGCACCCTCGCGCCGCTGTTCGGCTTCGTCGAGGTGCTCATATGGCTCGCGGCCATCCGCGAGGTGATGTTCGGCCTTCACGGGGTCGCGAGCTACCTGGTCTACGCCGCGGGCTTCGCGACGGGCAATTACGCGGGAATGTGGCTCGAATCGAAGATCGCGATCGGGACCCAGGCGATCCGCATCATTACCACGGAGAAAATGCTCACCCTCCCCGTGGTGCTGCGCCAGGAGGGCTTCGGGGTCACCACGATAAAGGGTCGCGGGGCGAAGGGCGAGGTTACCATCATCTATACCATAGTGCCGCGCAAGAAGGCGCGAAAGGTGTTCGAGACCGTAGAGGCACTGGAGCCCGGCGCGTTCATCTCCGTCGAGGACATCAAGTCGCGGGCGCGCGGATTCTTCGGCGAGCGCAGGGGGTTCGCGAGCGTGTTCGGCAGCCTCATCGAAAAGAAGAAATGAAACGCGGAAATCAGCGGACCGATACGCCGAAGGTGCGAATAAGGTGCCCGCTCATATCGGCCTCGAGCTCCTCGTTCGATTCAAACGAACGGCCGAACACGTCCTCCCAGACGTGCCGCGGTTCCATGCAGAGGTATACGTACGGCGCGGATGAGTGCGCGCGGATGCGGGCGAGCATGCGCCTAAAAAGAGCCTTGCGCCGGGGCGCAAGATAGCGAAGCTTGCCATCCGGTCCGGGGAACATCTCGGCGAGGGTGAGGTCCTCGTCGGGGAATGCCTCCCGCAACGACTCCCTGAAACCCGCGCTGTGCCGGAAGCAGCCCAGGGAGATCCATACCACCCTTTGCCCGTCCACCGCGCGGAAAAGCGAATCGGCGACCCGCTCATACTCCTCCTCGCATCCGGGGTAGAGGATCATCGGGTCGAAGTGAAAGGCGACGAAATATCCCGCCCGGACCGCGCGCGCGGCCGCGTCCAGGCGCTCGTCCAGCCCGGCGGCGCCCTCCTCGTAACGGGCGATTGCGCGCGGGGTATTCAGGCTCCATGCCAGGACGGCGTTTCCCTTTTCGCGAATGTCCAGGAGGTGGTCGATGCGCGAGGACTTCGTTTTAAGCTCGATCATGACGTTGCGCATGGTGGCCGCGCGGCTCACGATCGCGCGGCCAAACCCGGTCACCTCGTCCATCATGAGCGAATCGGTGAACTCGCCGGTCCCCACGCGGTACACCATCGAGGTATCCGCGCTTCGCTGAAATGACGCGAGCTCATCGAGCGCGGCGTCCAGGTTGGTAAACTGGACGATCCCGAACGAATTCAGGTAGGAGCTCAGGTAGCAGTAGGTGCAGTTGAACAGGCAGTTGAAGCCCGTGTTGATGAGCCGGTACCGGCAGCAGGTCACGTTCGCGGAACCGGGACAGACCTGGAAGAAACGCCCCAGGAAACGCTTGAGCACAAGGACCTGCTTGGAGGTGAGCCCCTCGTCCCGCGCCCGCGCGAGCATTGCGCCCAGCTCCGCCTCGTTGGCGTAAGAGGCCGCGCGCGGTCCCTCGAGCGCAAGGAACGAGCGTACCAGGGGAAGCGCGCGCTCCGCCCGGTCATACACCACAAGCTTGATGTCCCTTACGGTGTTCATGGGTTCCACTGTGGTGCCCGCCCCCGCGCACGCAAGCAGTTTACCGCGGCACCTCCGGGATTTCCTGTATATCCGACGGCTCCCTCCCGTTTCCCCCACAGAATCCGCCGCCGTCTCCCGCGGTTTCGCCCTTTGTCCCCTCACACATCGGCAGAATGTATATTAATTTTCGGGCGCCCGGAACATAGCCGGGAAAACCGTTCATATTTTCCATGCCCCATTCGTATTCACTTTGGACGCTCGGTTTTGTCCCGGAGGATACGGAATGCTTCGCACTTCTATAAACATGAGCCACATCGTCTTCGTGAATATCGCCCTTGCCGCGGCAAAGCTCAAAACAAGCCGCCAGGCTGTCGTCATCATGCTCCTGAAGCGCGTTCTGCGCGATATTGATCGGTTTCAGGGAGGGTTTACTCTGGTTAAGTATCAGCCCCGTGATCCTTTGAAGCGCTGGCATTGTTTTCCGATTCGCTTCAGGAAGAATGAGAATGAGTTTGCGTCGGATTTCCGTAAGTTGAGCCGGTTCTCGGTCTCATATCTGGTAGCCATTGCGACGAAGCGCTACCTGTACGAGCTGCTGCACGATTCAGCCGGAAGGCATAATTATGTTCGGTTCCCCCATTATGCCATCGGCCAAAGGAGCACAGGGGGCATTCGGTGCTGGGAATTCTACTGGGGGGACACCGAAAACCACCCTACAAGAGCTTCACCCACCAAAATACTCCGCCGCACCGCCTCACATTAAGCATCACACCTGCACACGCACGCCAAACCATGGGTAAGGTATGCACATTTACGCCCACCTCCCCGGAAAATAATACATACCCCATCGGCATGGCGCCGGAACCGGCGGATAGTACTTGACCTTGGCAGTCTTCAATGTTCTGATTTTATTTACGCGCGGATAGCGCACACCGGGACCCCGGACGCGCCCCCCGCGCGCCACCTCTGCGAAAGGAGCTGCGTATGGGATGCCTTTTCTGCGATATTATCGGGGGAAAAATCCCCTCGAAAAAAATTTTCGAGAATGACACGGTGTACGCGTTCGAGGATATCAGCCCCCAGGCACCGGTCCACGCGCTGGTGATCCACAAGACCCACATACGGAACATAGACGAGCTTACGCCGGAAAACAGTTCCATCATGGGCGATCTCTTCCTGGGGGTAAAGGAGGTGGCGCGCATCAGGAAGATCGACGAGGCGGGCTATCGCGTGATCATCAACAACGGCGCCGCGGGCGGACAGGTCATCTGGCACCTCCACGTGCACGTGATGGGCGGGAAACCGGATATGGGCCCCATGCTCTCCCGGTGATCACTTCTTTACGCGGGGGGCGAGCAGCGTCACCTTTTCCGTAAAGCGCGGGGTCGCCTCATCCACGACAAATACGAAGTTATCGAATTCAAACCGGTCGCCCCTCGCGGGTATCCTTCCCAGGTGAAAGGCCAGGAAGCCTGCGACGGTCTCGAAGCCCTTTTTCTCCACGGCAAGCCCGAAACGCCTGTGCAGAAAATCGATGTCCAGGTTGCCGCTCAGTTCGAACTTTCGTTCCGACACCTTTTTAAAAAGCTCCCTGCGGGGATGATCGCGCGTCTGTATCTCCCCCACGATCTCTTCCGCGATGTCTTCCCTGGTCGCCATGCCTTCCACCGCGCCAAACTCGTTCACCACGAATACGACCGGTATCTTCTCGCTCCTCATCTCGTAGTAGAGCGCGTGGATGTTCTTGGTGGAGGGCACGAAGCGCGGAGGATGGATTATCTCCTCGATGCTGCCGACCGCCGTGTTCGCGAGCAGGTCGCGGTAAAACACGTAGCCGATTATGTTGTCGACCCTCCCCTCGTACACCGGGATGCGCGAAAAGCTCGTCCGGTAAATGACGTCGATAAGCGATCTCACGGTCTGCCTCTTTTCCACCGACACGAGGTCGATAAGCGGCGTCATCACCTCGTACGCGGTTACCTTGTGAAACGAAAGAAACTCGTTGATGAGATCGTGGTGATCCTTGTCGATAATCCCGTGACGCACCCCCAGGCGGAACAGGAGGTCGATCTCCTCCCTGGACCGCGCCAGCCCGAACCGGGATGAATCTTCCAGCTTCATGAGCGATCGTATCCCGCGGGAGAGCCCCAGCGAGGCGCGGATCGCGGGCTTGAAGGCCGCCATGAGAACCAGCACCACCGGGGATAGCAGCATGAGAAACGTTTCCGCCTTCGCGCGCGCCAGGACCTTGGGAAAAAGCTCGCAGCAGACAAGAAATACTATCGTTTCGGCCACGGTGATGACCAGGAGCTCGCTCTCGGACGAAAGGTAATACGAGGTTGCGATGTACGCGATAAAGGCCGAGGCGGCGATATTGACGATATTGTTGCCGATAAGCGCCATGCTGATCGCGTCCTCGACGCGCTCCATGACGAGCAGCGCCCTCTTCGCGCGCCTGCTCCCCTTTTCGGCCAGGGGCATGAGCTTCATGGGGCTCGAGCTGATGATCGCCGTTTCGATCCCCGAAAAGAAAAACGAGAAGGCCATGAACGCCACGATCGACATATTGTAAACCACGAATTGCGATATCATCGGTGTTCGTCCCCGCGCATGACCTCGATGCTCACGATGCGATTGTTCGCGGTGCGCTTGACCCGCAGAACGTGCTTTTGGGTCCTGACGACCTCGTCCTTCCCGGGAAAGTGCTCAAGCCGCTCGATCATGAAACCCGCCATCGTTTCGGATTCCGAGCTCGAGAGATCCTCGCCAAAGGCGTGATTGAAATCGTCGATCTGCATATCCCCTTCGATAACGGCGCGATCTCCCGTTATGCGGCGCACCTCCGGCCTGCCCGGGTCGTCCCAGTCCGAGAACTCCCTTCCCATGAGCTCGGACAGTATGCCGGAGAGTGTGACGACGCCCGCGGTGCCCCCGTATTCGTCCACGACGATCGCTATCTGGATGCTCTTGTTCAGGAACTCGACCAGGAGCTCGCCCAGCTCCTTGGTGGCGGGATAGTGGTGCATGGTATAGAGCATGCGGTTGATATTTTGCGCCTTCTTGAATCCCCATCGGTAGGGGATCAGGGTGCGGGAATCCAGGACCCCCACGATATCGTCCAGGTCCTTCTTGAACACCGCGGCGCGCACGAGCCCGGATTTGAGAAAGATTTCGGCCGCCTTCTCGACGCTCGCGCCATAGGGCACGAAGACCGCCTGGTTGCGGGGCGTCATCACGTTCTGCGCCTCCTTCTTTGAAAAGCGGAGCACGTTCTTTATGAAAATCCCCTCCTCCTTGCCAATGAGTCCGCCGTGCTCGCCCATCAGGAGCGCCGCGTCCAGTTCGTCCTCGGTGATCAGGCCCGAGCTGTCGGTCTTCAGGCTGAAAAGCCGGATGAACACGTTCACAAGCGCAAGGAGTGCCTCGCGCACGGGGTAGAAAAGCCGATTGAAAAAATTGAGCGGTGAAATCACCAGCCTGGCAAAGTACACGGGGTCCGCGATCGAAAACGTCTTGGGCATCACCTCGCAGAGGATGATCACCACCGGGGTGACGACCGCGATCGCGATGAAATGTCCCACGTCGCCGTACACCTCCAAAAGCAGCCGCGTGGCAACGGTCGAAGCGGCGAAGCTCACGAGCAGGTTGCCCAGCAGGATGGTAATGAGTATCTTTTCGGGCCTGTTCATCACCTCGCCCACGAGCTTTTCCCGCGCATGCGGCGACGACGCGAATTTGAGCAAATGGGAACTTTTAAGGGAGAACAGGGCGCTTTCCGAACTGTTGAAGAACGCAGAGAGCGCCAGGGAGAACACGATGACCAGATAATCGATTGTGGTATGATTCATGTATGTTGAGCGTTCGCAGGGCCCGGAGAACCGGAACGTGCGGGGGTTCCTTCTTTACGAGGGGAAGAGCTCGGACTCCTTGGTCTTTAATATCTTGGCGCAGGTTTTCTTAAACTGGGCCGTGGGCTCCTGAAGCCCTTTCTCCACCTTCGAAAGGTAGGAGGGCGAGCACCGCAGCTGTTTCGCGAGCTCGTACTGTTTTATTCTCTTTTCCTTCCTCACGCTCCAGAGCTTGTTGCTGAAAGACTTGTTGATCGTGCGTATTTTCGCGTCGTCGATCGCCGCCGGGAAGAGCGAAATCGCGGTCACACCAAGGTACTTGGCGCACGCCTGCCTGAATTTGTCCGAAGGCTCCTGGATGCCTTTTTCAATCTTGCACAGGTACGACGGCGAAACGCGCAGCGCTTTCGCCATATCGTACTGCTTGATATTCTTCTTCCTCCTGATGTAAGGAATCATGTTTTTCACGGACAGGTTCCCCCTCCAGCGTTACCCGGCGCTTCCATGCGCTACTGGATCTCGAGCTTGGCGTTGAAAGTAATATCTTTAACGGCTTCGTTGCCGCGGAAGTCCCGGGCCACGATCTTTACTGTATTGGACCCCTGGGCATAGACCGGATCGCCCACGCGGTAGTATCCCTTCTCGTCGAATAAATCCTGAAATTTTTTGCCTGAAATTGTCAATCCATTTTTCGAGAAATTTATTTCCGAGAAATTTATTTCCAGCACCTTTTTGCCGTTCAGCTCGACCGCGAGGTAGTGAACCCCTACGCTCTCCCTGCCCCCCATGGAATCGGAAATGCTCACCAGCAGGGGGTGGTGCCTGGTCAGCCGTATGTTCGAGTTATTGCCCAGGACATGGTATTTCTCGGGCAGCCGCAGGTAGACCTCGGCGATGCGGGGCGGCGCGGTGTCCTCGAAACCCGGCATGAAGCTCATGGGGTCCACCGAGGAGCGCGAAACGGGATCCATTACCGTGAAGTGCAGGTGCCGCCCATAGGAGCGGCCCGTGTTGCCGATAATTCCCACGACGTCCCTCTCACCGTACGCGTCCTTGTAGGACCCGCTGTCCTCCAGGTGGAGATAGAGCGAATATCTGCCGTCCTCGTGCCTCAACACGCGGTAATTTCCCCCTCCTGAGTAATGGTCCAGGGGGAAGAGCGCCTTGTCCCAAAGATAGGCAAGCTCGCCCTCGGCGATAGGGTACACCTTGAGATCGGCGCACACCATGTCCACCCCGTCGTGGAAATGGTCGGCCCTGGCCTCGCCGAACACGGAGGTTATCTTACCCTGGTCGACAGGCCACCGAAACGAGGCCCCCAAGAGGGCCAGGGTCAGTATGCAGCCGATAAAGAGCGCGCGTTCTTTCATGCCCGAAATTCCCCGTTTCATTTGACCGCCGCCTTGCCCTGCCCTTCCGCCTTCTTCACGTGGATCGGGCAATATTCCCCTGGCTCGGTACCGGAGTAGAATATCTCGTCGACCGCGACACGGGGGCAGATACCCTTCTCCCGCGGAACCATGCCCGAGTCCAGGCAAATCGTCTGCCGCGTATATCCGTCCTCCGGGAGCTGGAAATCCCCGGGGTACGATCCCTTCTGGTAGCATTGTCCGATATAATTCGACCAGATGTTCGCCGATATTACCCCGCCCGCGCGTCCCTGGCCAAGCGAGATGGCGCCCTTCCGGTTCCCGACCCATACCGCGGTCACGATATTCGCCGTATAACCGATAAACCATGCGTCGCTGTAGTTAGATGTCGTTCCGGTCTTGCCCGCGACAGGGAAGGGGATGTTTCTTCCTTTAATGGCGTAATACGCGGTGCCCCCCTCCTCAAACACGCCCTTGAGCATCGATACTGTAACAGCGCACGCCACGGGGTCAATAATTTTACGAAATTTTTTTCTCTTCTCGCGGACCTCGTCGGCGACCTCTTCCTCGAAGTTCCATACGATGTTCCCGTTGTAGTCCTTCACGTGGCGAAGGCCGTAGGGCTTGATGAAATTCCCCCCGTTGACGAGTACCGCGTGCAGGGTGCAGTTCTCCAGCGGGGAAAGCTCGTAGGCGCCCAGCGCCATGGAGAGGGTCTCCTGGAACCTGTGGCCCATCTCGGACGAGGAGAGGTCCAGGCCGGCGCGGATATACCTTATCACCTTCGAATAGCCGGTGGTATCGAGCACTTTTACGGCGGCGATATTGATGGACTTCGCGAGCGCGTCCCGGGCCGTCACCTTGCCCAGGTACTTGTTGTCGTAGTTCTTGGGGGCGTACCCCTTCCTGAACACCTTCTCCTCGTCGATGATCGCGCTGGATGGCGTGATGTCCCGCGCTTCGAGGGCGGCCGCGTAGATGAGCGGCTTGAAAGACGAACCGGGCTGGCGGTAAACTTGCGCCACATGGTCCATCTGATTCTGCGTGGAAAAACTGTACCCGCCCACGTACGACACGATCTCCCCGGTCTGCGGGTTCAATGCGATGAGCGCGCCCTCGATGTTGCTCGCGTTTTCGCGCTCCTCCTCGTACGCCCTGGTGCCGCGCTTCTGCTCGGCCTGCGCGAGGTGGTACTCCCTTTGTCCCAGCACGCCGGCCTTGAGCTCCTTTTCGGCGACGTCCTGCCGCGCCCCGTCTATCGTCGTGTAGACCGAGAGGCCGCCCTTCTTCACCACGTCCTCCCCGAACTTGTCGACGAGCATTTTGCGTATCTGCTCGTTGAACAGCGGCGCGCGATTGACCCGATACGAGCTCATGAGGAAGCTCCCGATGAGCGAGGAGACGGGCTTCCCCCCCGCGTCGAATTTCACGTCCCACTTGCCGGTGAATTTCCGGAACTGGTAATCGGCCGCGTCCTTCCTCGTGAAACCGGCGTCCACCATCGACTGCATGATGCGCTTCGTCTTGGACAGGGAGTTGGGGAGATTGGTGAGCGGCGAGTATATGAGGGGGTTCGATATCGTCCCCACGATCATGGCGCACTCGGTTTCATTCAGTTCCCTGACCGAGGTGCCGAAAAACATGCGCGAGGCCGCCTCCACGCCGTACGCGCCGTTCCCGAAATAAATGAGATTGAGATACATCGAGAGTATATCGGTCTTATCGTAGCGCTTTTCGATCTCCCAGGCGCAGAATGCCTCGTAGATCTTCCGCTTCAGGCTGCGCTCCATGTCCGTGAACAGGACCTTCGCAAGCTGCTGGGTGATGGTGCTTCCGCCCTGCACCACGCGCAGGCTCACGATGTTCACCAGGAAGGCGCGGAAGATGCCCTTGAAGCTCACCCCCCGATGCTCCTGGAAATCCCGGTCCTCGCTCGCGATCACCGCCTTTACCAGCCACGACGGGATCGAAGCATAGGGGACGATTTCGCGCTTCTGCTCGAAAAACTCCCCGATCGTTTTTCCGTTCCGGTCGTAGATGCGCGTGGGGATATCGACCACCTTCGCGGAGAGATCGACGTCGCTGTAGCTGTACGAGGACCCCTGGCGGAGCTCCTCCGTGTGATCGATCAGTTTCTTGTAGCGCGCGAGCTTTTTCAGCGAGCCTTCCTTGTCGTGCTCCCATTCCAGGTACACGATCCCCGTGTACACTGAAAAGCTTACCAGTATCGCCATGGGCGCGTATATGAACACGATTTTCTTGTGCGCACGCACCCAGTTCAGAGCCGCTTTAAGCATCGCCATCGCCTATTTCTCCGCGTTCCATCAAATGCAGTCCCGGTAGCGCCTGCCGGAAAGCTGGCCGCACGCCCCGTCTATGTCTTTCCCCGAGCTCTTCCGCACCGAAACCGGCACGTTCATGATCTCGAGTTCCCGGATAAATTTTTCCATTGCTTCCGCGGACGGGGCCTCCATCCCGTGCCCGCCCGTGTTGAGCGGGATGAGGTTGAGCTTGATGCGCCCGTGGCGGAACAGTTCCCTGAGCCGCCGCGCGTCCCCCGGACCGATATTATCGGCGCGCATTATGTATTCGATCGTCACCCTGTTCCGCGAGGCTGGAAATTTATCCACCAGCATCGCGGCGATGTCGCGGATGGGGTACTTGTTTTCCACCGGCATGTTCGCGCGTCTTTTCTCAGGATCCGTATCGTTGAGCGAAATGGCGAGGTTGTACGGCCGCCCTTCGTCGATATAGCGTTCGAGCGCGTCGGCGATCCCGCAGGTGGAGATGGTGATGCGCCGCACGGAAATGTGGAACCCGAAATCGTAATTCATGATATCGGCCGCGCGCATCACGCTCTCGTAGTTGAGGAACGGCTCCCCCATCCCCATGAAGACGATGTTGTTGTTGCGGACGCCGGAAACCCTGCGCACGTGGCACACCTGGTCCAGTATCTCCGCGGCCTCGAGGTTCCTCTTGAAGCCGATCCGGGCGGTCTGGCAGAACAGGCAGCCCATGGGACACCCCACCTGCGACGACACGCACACGGTGAGCCTCCCGTCGTCGGTACCGTCGCTGCGGATGAGCACCGATTCGATAAAGTGACCGTCCCGGGTGCGGAAAAGGAACTTCTCGGTGCCGTCCAGCGCGGACAACTGGCGGTCGGCGACCTCGATCACGGATACCGCGTAACGCGCGGCCAGTTCCGCCCTGAGGCCCTTGGAGAAATTCGTCATGGATTCGAACGAATCCACGTTCTTCTCGTACAGCCAGTTGAAGAGCTGCCGGGCGCGGTAGGGTTTCTCCCCCAGGCCGCGGAAGACCTCCTCGGCCTCCGGCAGCGTCAGGTTTTTAATTCCGGGTGTGTCCATAACGGAAGAGCGGCGCGATGCGGGCGCGAGGGCTATTCGGAAACCTCCACCTCGAGCACCGTGCTTTCCCACTGGTTCTTCTTGAGCCCGGTCGCCTTCAGGCTTATCCCCCGGGTCATTTCGAGCTTCTCGTTTTCCTTAACGGTCTTGAATCCTTCTCCTGCAAGCTTTGCGGGGTCCAGCCAGTCCACCTTTTTCTCGGTGAAAAAGGCCGCCACGGTGTCGCGTCCCGCGGGCTTCTCGAACTGGAACTCGAACGCGTCGTCCTCGCCGGGGATCGTGTATTCCCGTCCGGCTTTCACCGCGTTGGATTTCGCGTAATCGTTGGGGAAGAGCACCACCACGTCGCCCCCCGGCTGGATGTCGACGATAGTCACGTAGCCGTCCCGGTTCGCCTTGAAGTGGAACACGATGCCCTCGCCCACGCGGCCCGCGCCCGCGGCGCCGGGCGTTATTTTTCCGGCAGCCCCCTTGCGCTCGATCCATATATCGAGCGTGATGTCGGGGCTGTCGTTCCTCATCTTCTTGAGGTTGTCCCGCGCCAGGAAGACCTCGATACCCGCGGCGAGCTTTTTGGCCAGTACGTCTATCTGACCCATGCCGTCCACCGTCGCGGCCGCGATGAGCCTCTGGGTCTCGGCATGCACGGCGCGCGCCGAAATGGAGCCGTTCATCACGGAGCCGTGTATCATGATCTCGATGCCGTGCATCTTTCCTACCTTCACCGCGCTCGCCTCGTCGACGAAGCCCCCCATGCCCAGGGCGAGCTCCTGCTCGTATTCCTTCATCTTCGCGCGCTCGACGAGCCGTATGAATCGATAGCCGGAGAGCGAGGAGGTGAGCCCCCCGATGACCGCTTCCCCATCGCCCTGTCCCTGGGCGGCGAATGGAAGGATGCCGGCCGTCACGGTCTGCTGCTGCGCAATTGCGGCGGGCGCGGACAGGATGATCGTGAGGCAGGCGATTATAAGTAATTTTTTCATGGCATTATACCGGTTCCCGCAAGTGTGCAGTCACGGCGCGATGCGCGCCGGTAGCGATAAAGATACTTTAAACGCGTAAAAAGTAAACCATATTTAGGGGGAAAAGCGCGCTCTCACGAATTCCTCCAGCGAGCGCTCCCAGCCGGGGCATTCTATGCCGGTGTCAGCGCACAGCCTGCCGGCGTCCAGCATCGTATTCGCGGGCCACTCCACGGGACTCACGAATTCCTCGTAAGAAAGCTCCCTCACCCCGGGAACGCCGTCATGACCCCGCACGAAGCCGAGTATTCGCGCAAAACCCCGAAGGAAATCGGCGGCGGACATCGAACCGGTGCTCGCGCAATGGTAGAGGCCCGTGTGCTTTCCGGAGAGGAGCGTGCCCGTAATCCGGGCGACGTCGGCGGCGCTCAGGGGCGAAATGCATCGCTCGCGGATGACGTGCGCCGTTTCCCCGCCCGCAAGCGTCCCCATCGCCGCATCCATCCAGCCGGCGCCTGCCCCGTAAATATCCGGCAGGCGGGCGATCAGGCTGTCGCACCCGCTCTCGCGGACCAGGCGCTCCCCCAGCAGGAGCGAGTCGCCGAACACCGTGGCGGGATCGGCCGGATCGTCCTCGGTATAGGGGCGCGCCTTGCGGCCGTCGAAGACGTATGCGCTGCTCAGGAAGACGAAGCGCACCCCCCGCGCGGCGCAGAGCTTCGCCGCCTCGCCCGGGATGAAGCCGTTCACCCGGTAGGCGTCCTCGCGCGCGTATTCGCAATGCTCGATATCGTCCATGCGGGAAAGATGAAGGTAGGTGTGCGGCTTCATCCGATCGAAAAGCCGGGACAGGAAATCCGCGTCGCCCGGGCTTCCCTCGGCGTCGTCGAACGCGCACACCTGCAGCGTGTTGCGAAGCATGGGGAGCACAATGCGGGCGAGCGCGCCTTCGGCGCCGGAGAGCACTATCATGACGGATTCCCTCAGGGCCTCGAGTACCCCTTTTCCATGGCGGCCGCGTCCAGGCCGGCGGTGAGCACGTTTTCAACGGAGAGGTCCACGGATTCGGGCTCCTGGAACTTGTTGATGATCACGGTCTTGAGATAGCCTTTGCACGCGTCGCAGTAATCGATGCGGTGGCGGGCGTCGCCCTCGATGGTGAAGTATCCCATCGATTCGGTATCGGAATTCCCGCACACGGCGCAGTGCAGGCGCGTATACACCCATTCGGTCTCGCACAACGCGCAGTGAAGGAAGCGGCGACCGTCGTCGGCGCCCGCGATGCGCGCGATATCCGGGTAGTACCCGCACACGGGACACTCGGCGCGGAGCCATTCGTCGTTATTAAAACGCTCCCGGAGCGGCTCCGCGAGGGAGGCCATGAATGGCTTGATCCAGTTGGTCACGACGAACACCAGTTCCTCGAACCCGATCCTGAGCGCCGATGCGCGCTGCGTAAGGCCGTCCAGGTCCCTGGCGAGCAGGTCGTCGATCACCGTCCCGGCGAGTTCCCCCGCATCTGCGTCCCGGAGCACGTCGAAATTCATCCCGGTATTGAAGCCGCCCACCAGGTCGAGCAGTTCCCCCAGCCCCGATGCCAGCGCGAGTCTCGCGGGCGCGGTGAGCGCGATCGAGCCCGGGACCAGGAACGGGGGCTCCCCCGGCAGCGTCAATTCCATGCCGGGAACGAGCGCGGCATATTCTGCGCATCGTGCCGTCTGGTAGTTGAAGAGGGATTGGTAAAACTCGTATGAATCGGCCGGGAGGACCTGTTCCTCCCGCGCCCTTGCCTCGGCTTCGCTGAAAAACCTTCCGTGATCCTGCATTCCTATGACGGTTTCTTGTCGTTTTTGTCGTCTTCGCCGTTGATCGCTTTTTTAAACTCCTTGATTCCCGACCCCACGTCCTTCGCGAGCTTGGGGATCTTTCCCGCGCCGAACACAATCAGCACGATAAGAAAGATTATCACCAGTTCCCATATTCCGGGCATTCCCATTTTCGTCCTCCGCGCATACTACTGAATGGAGCATCTAATCCGTTCGCAAGTTTTTTTGTCAAATTAAAATTCTAACGTCGTCGTGGCCGTCGTAGAGACGTCCCGGCGGGACGTCTCTACGACGGCCACGCCACCGGCTCCCGTAGTATTGTAACCATAGCTCAGGGTGTACCAGGTGTCACGAAAAATCCCGCCGCGTCCACCCGCGGTTCCCGCGTACGCCATCGATCCCGGTACTACGTCGGGATAGGGGGCCGATTCGCACGGTCGCGGAACACGAGCCCGTTTCCAGGGGGGGGGGCGAATTTACGGCGAATCCGCGCATCGGACCCCCCGATTTTTCTATCCATATAATTTCCCGCCGGTCCGAATATATAAGGGAGGAAGGCTCATGCCGAAAATATCGCGCAATCCCGGGAACCCGCTATGAACACGAAGAACAAGATAATCCTCTCCGGCGTCATCATCACGTTCGTCCTTCTTTTTTTCTATGTCTCGATACGCTTCGGCATGATCGAGAGGGAATACACGGACGAGCTGACGGCCGAGTGCGCGGCAATCGCAACGGTCCTGCGCGCCTACGGGGGCGACGGTCCCGTCGAGGGCAAGGACCTGACCAGGTTCTTCGAGTACGCGGGGAAAAAATACGACAACATCGCCGTGCTCGCGGTGAAAGACCGCGCACACAGGCTCCTCGTGAGCGGACGGAACGAAGCCTTCATCGACAGCGAGGGCTTCGAGGGCCTCATCCAGGGATTCACCCGGGACGAGTTCCCGGCAGGAAAGCAGGCGGCGTTCGCGGTCCGATATTACAGCCAGCTCAAATACTACGTATTCGCCGTGGGCGCCCAGGACACCGTGCTGCTCCTCGCCTACCCCTACCGCCTGAGCACCGAGCTCCTGGTCAAGCTCCTCCTCGAACTCGCCCTCATGGCCGTGCTCGCGCTGATGCTCACCGCGGCGTTATACATTTACCTGAAAAAAACCGGGCGCGTCCGCGACGAAGCGCCGTACCGCGTGATTCACCTTATGAAAAAGGAACGGCCCACCGAGGAAACCAGGGAAACCCCCGCGGCGCGCGTCGAGGCCGACGCCGCGCAGGCGCTCCACGACTTCGTGTTCGAGGTGTTCAGCCGCGTATCGGCCGGGTACGGTCCGGGCTCCATCGCCCTCTACGTGATGAACGCCGCATCGGGCGAGCTCGAGAAGATATACGAGCTTTCCGGCTCCACCTTTCTCAAGATCGACTCCGCCGATTTCGAGCGTATCGATCTCTCCGGCGAAATGGGGGAAGAGCTGCGAAAATCGTCAATACTCATGCTCGACCGGAGCCGCAGGATTATCATACCGCTCTCCTACAGGGGCTCGCTCCTGGGGACCATCGTCCTCTTTCGCGACACCGAGTTCCGCGGGCCGGAGGTCCGGGACATCTGCGCCCAGGCGGGGGCGCTGTCCAAGGCGGTGAGCGATTTCCTGGTGCTTTCGGACGTGGTTGTGGACGCGCAGACCGGCCTGTTCAGCAAACCCTACTTTCAGCTCAAGTACGACGAATACTGCCGCGCCCATGAAGGAACCGGTACCGAATTCGCGGTGCTGCTCCTGGCGCCGTTCGGCGCGGGGTCCCCGGCGGACGATACGGCGGCGCTTCGCGTCTTCAAGACCGCCGCCTACAAGACGGCCGGGGTGCTGGGCCGCGCCGCGACCATGAGCCGCTTCGACGACCACATGGCCATCCTCCTGCCGGGCACGGGCGAGGCCGGAGTGCTCGAGGCGGCACAGCGCGTGATCGCGGCGCTCAGGGGCACCAGGGTCAAAATCGGGAAGCGGGAAGCGGTTGATATCACGCCGCTCGTCGGCATCGCCGCGGCGGGAACGGAGGGTCCGGGGGGCGATACCTTCGGCGCGGCACTCCGCAACCTGAACCATTCCAAGGCGCGCGGCGAGAATATCCTGTTCGCGCTGCAAGGCGCACGGTGAGCGGGACATAATGTTATCGTACCGCGATCCGGATACCTTCAATGAAAAATGAATTATTTGCAATTTTTGATTGACAAACAAAGCACCCGGGGCTAATCATCCGCGCAAATCCGCATGAGTGAATTCCCGCTGTTTTCGCGGAGACATGCATGCGAAAAATCACTTTAACGTAACTCAAAGGAGTTAAAAAAATGAAGAAGGTTTTCACCGTTATTCTCGTATCCGTTTTCGCGCTTGCGTTCGTAGCATGCGGTCCCAGCGCCGGTCAGGTTGAGCTCGAGAAGCTTTACAAAGACTTCACCAAGAAGACCGATGAAGCCACCAAGGCCGTCAAAGACGCGAAGATTGCCGACGACGCCCTCAAGGCGATCGAGAAAGGCATTGCGCTTCCCAAGGACCTCGCCGACAAGAAGGCCGAACTCGTGAAGAAATTCGCGGACGCCAAGGACAGCGACGCCACGAAGAAGGTTGCCGAAGATCTGAAGAAAGCCCAGGACGCTTTTGGAAAGGAAAAGGCTGCCGCGAAGGCGAAGTACGAGAAAGACAAGAAGTTTGTTGACGCCCTCGAGAAGCTCGAGAAGCCCGTCGAGAAGAAAGCTGACGAAAAGAAGGCTGACGAAAAAAAGGCCGAAAAGAAGTAGGCTTTCGCACTTTCTTACCACGACAGTGCCGGCACGACAGTGCCGGCATTTCTGTTTTCAGGCGGGGCCGTTTCCCCCCGCGGCTTGAAATCGGCGGTCCACTGCACATCAACCCTGAAGGCGCGAAAACGTTTTCGCGCCTTCAGGGTTATGCGTGCGCGAATGACCTTCTAATAGAATTCCTCTGTAGCGAGCGCGAATATCGTCGCCGACGCCTGCGCCAGGGACATCGCAAGGGATGCCCCGAGCACGGCCAGCGAAACCGGCGTTTTAAATTCGCTCCTGCCCCGCAGTATGAAAAAGAGATGGATGAGGAAGGCGAATACGCCTCCCGCGGCGAGCACGCATGAAAGGACCATGCCCGTGAAGGTCGCACGCTGCACCTGGGTGAGTCCATAGAGGATGACCGCCACCATGGGAATGTGCGCGAGCACGAAACCTCCCCCCCCCCCGGGCAGCCGGAAGAGCTCCCATTCGCGCCAGTACGCGGAATCGATCTCATGCACTACCAGGAGTGTGGCGTTACAAAGGTACAGCCAGATAAGTACGTCTTTAAGGACGGGATCCATGCGCATTCTCCAGTGGATTTTTCGAGGCGGCGCGTCCGCCTTCCGGACATAGCGTTCCCCGGGCTCTTGAAAAAGTAAAGCAAATATGCTTTTAGTCCAATACGCGCACCGCGAATCCCGGTCGCCGATAAAAATATTAAGTTTGACATTTGCCTTTCCGACCCCTATCCTCTTGGTTCGCAGGCATGATCGCGCCTGTCTCCAGGAAATTTTTCTCCGCGACAATCCACCGGGGCCTATTATTTCTGCAGGCAAACGCTTTTCATGGACGCGAATAATTTAATACATGGAGTATCACCATGAAAAAGATCTCTTTGGTAGTATTAGCGGGACTGGTGGCGTTCTCTATCATCGGGTGCGGCCCCTCGCAGGGACAGGCCGAGCTCGAGAAGCTCTACAAGGATTCCAACACTAAAATCGCGGACGCCACCGAGGCCCTGAAGGCCGCCAAGACCGCGGATGAAGCGGTGAAAGCACTCGAAACGGGCTTCGCCGCGCTTCAGGACATGGCGAAAAAAGAAGAAGCCATCCTGAAACAGTACCCGAGCACCCGTGAGAGCGAATCGCTCAAAAAGCTCCAGGCCGACGTGACCAAGATCTCCGAGGCGTTCACCGCCGAATTCATGCCCCTCATGAATAAATTCATGGGCGACAAAAAGGTCATGGATGCGATGGATAAGCTCTCGAAGGTGAAGTAGGGCCTATTCTATCGATCACGCGAAACAGAAGGCGCGGATTCGAATCCGCGCCTTCTGTTTCGCGCGCCTTTGAGCATTCCCGGGCACTTTACACAAAAATTCCATCGACAAATCGGCGCCTTGACGATACTATGGGCAATGGTATCGTACGCAGACCCCAGCCGCTGCACTACGCCTGAACCCTGAACTACCGGAGCAGATACACCATGCCATCACGATCGTCCGTAGAAAGATTTCTCGGGAGACTCAGCGATTCCCCGCCCCTCATCCTCGACGGTGCCACCGGCACCATCATCATGAAGGCGCTGCCCGGGTTTCGCGGGTGCATCGAGTCGCTCAACCTCGAGCGGGCCGACCTCGTGCGCGACATTCACCGGGCATACCTGGACGCGGGTGCCGATATCATCGAGACGAACACGTTCGGGGGAAGCGCGCTCAAGCTGGAGGAATATGGACTGGCCTCTTCCTGCAGGGAGATCAACGAGCGCGCGGCGGCCATCGCCCGCGAAGCGGTTTCCGGGAGCGGGGCGCTGGTCGCCGGGTCGATCGGCCCCAGCGGAAGACTCGTCGAGCCGCTGGGTGAAACGCGGGTATCCGCGCTCTACGACTCCTTCGCGCTCCAGGCGGAGGGACTCGCGCGCGGGGGCGCCGACATCTTCATAATCGAGACCATGAACGACATCCTGGAAGCGAAGACCGCGCTTCGCGCCGCCCGTGACACCGCGCCCCTGCCGGTAATCTGCAGCATGACCTTCGAACCGGGCGGGAAAACGCTCACCGGCACCGACATCTTTACGGGCCTGGCGACCCTCGCGGAGTGCGGCGCCCACGCCGTGGGGATCAATTGCAGCATGGGCCCGGACGGCATCCTTGCGCTTTACCGCGATTCCATAGGCGAGTTAAAGCGAATCGGCGTCCCGCTCACCGTGTGGGCGAACGCCGGGCTGCCTGAATTTACCGGCGGGCTCGCCCATTATCATCTTTCTCCCGAAGAGTTCGCGGATACCTCGATGGAGTTCGCGAGAATGGGCATCGCGGTGATCGGGGGATGCTGCGGCACCACGCCGGGTCATATCGCCGCCCTGAAAAAGAGGTGCACGGCCTGCGGGGAACCGTCCCGGCCGGGGCGGGTGAGCTACCACTTCATCACCAGCCGTTACCAGACACTGGATCTTTCCACGCACGGCGGTCCCCTCTACATTGGCGAGCGGCTGAACCCGACCGCGCGCAAGAAATTCGCCGAGGAGCTCAAATCCGGCCGGAACATTTTTTTGCGCGAGGAATCCCGGAAGCAGGAGGCCGAGGGCGCGTACCTGCTCGATATCAACGTGGGCGTACCGGGGCTCGACGAGGTTGCGTCCATGCGCAACTCTATTTCCATATTAAGCGGCCTGGTCCGTACCCCCCTCATGATCGATTCGGACAATCCGCTGGTGCTCGCGGCCGCGCTCGATCTCTACCCCGGGGTGGGGATCATCAACTCGGTAAACGGAAAAGAGAGGAGCCTTGAGGGCGTGCTTCCCCTGCTCCGGCGCTGCGGTTCGTTCGTGGTGGCGCTCTGCCTGGACGAGACGGGGGTCCACCGGGAGGCGGGTGCGCGCATCGCCATAGGCGAGCGGCTCATCGAGAGACTCGCGGAATCGGGGATCGAGCCCGGGCGCGTGTTCATCGACCCGCTCATGCTCGCGGAAAGCGCCGAGCCGGGGGCTGCGATGGAAACGCTGGCGGTCATCGAGCATTTTTACAGGAAGGGCATCCGGACGAGCCTGGGCATATCGAACATTTCATTCGGGCTGCCCGCGCGCAAGCACATCAACGCCGTGTTCCTCACCATGGCGCGGGAGAAGGGACTCACCGCGGCGATCGTGAATCCGTCGGCCGTCCGGATCATCCGCGAGTTCTCCGTGGAAGAACGGCTGGCCCATGAATTTCTCACGGGAAGGGACCCGGGGGCGACGGCGTATATCAGGAACTTTAAGGATAGCGGGTCCGATACAGCCCCCGCCGTGTCGAAACCGTCGGAGGGCCCGCTTGCGCGTGTCGAAAGGCTCATCATCGAGGGCAACGGGGACGAGATCGAATCGGCCGTGCGGGACGCGCTCGCAACCGAGCCCCCCGACGGCATCATGAACGGCGCGCTCATCAAGGGCCTGGGGACGGTGGGCGATCTGTATAACAGCGGGGAGTATTTTCTCCCGCAGATGATCGCATCGGCGAACGCCATGAAAAAAGGATTCGCCCTCCTGAAGCCCCTGCTCACCACGGAAGGCTCCCCGCGCGCGGGGAAGGTAGTCATTTGCACCGTGCGGGGCGACGTTCACGATATCGGGAAGAATATCGTCGCGATGATGCTCGAGAACCACGGGTTCGAGGTTTACGACCTGGGCAAGGACATACCCGCCGAAGACGTGCTGAAGGCGGTTGAAAAGCACGGGCCCCACCTGCTCTGCCTCAGCTCCCTGCTCACCACGACGCTTGGAGAAATGGGAAAAATAGCCGGGATGATCGAAAGCCGGGGACTGCGGGTGAAAATGCTGATCGGCGGCGCAGTGGCGACACCCGAGTACGCCGCGAGCATCGGCGCGCACTACGCGGCGGACGCGGTTGCGGGCGTAAAAATCGCGAAGGGGCTTGTCGCCGGATAAAAATGGTGCCGTTACCATATTTTTGTTGACACACCAATCTCCGCCGGGAAAATCGAACAGGCGTTACACATCTTCACTTTTTGTTAACTTTTTTTAGTAAAATTTTAATATAGTCGCACCCGCATCAATACTCTAAGTAATAAGGAGAGAGTGTGTGAAACGATCACGATCTTTGCTGCTGTTCTTCCTCCCTTTCATTATTTTCACCTACGGTTCGTTCGTTGTGTTTCAAAAAGCCTGCGATCATGCGATGAACGTTCAGGCGGAGAAAAAGATTCCGTTTATCCACAAAACCCACATCGACAAGTACGGCGCCGACTGTGAAACCTGCCACGCATATTCATCCAACGGACGATTCAAAGGGCTTCCCAGCATTGCGGAGTGCAAGATGTGTCACGACGGGAACTCCGCGAAAGAGAAATCGATGTTCGCCAACTACAAGGACACCGATGTTCCCTGGACTTCCTTCGCCCAGCAGCCGGACCTCGTCTATTTCAGCCACATTGCGGTCATGAAAAACGAGAAACAGGCCCGGTGCGCGTCGTGTCACGGGGACAAGGGGCACTCGACGACTACCGACAAGATCAAGGGCACAATGCCGATGGGCCAGTGCATGGACTGCCATGACGCGCTCAAGATAAGCAACGCCTGCATGGTCTGCCACGACTGATACCCGGTTTGCAGCACAAGAAACCCTGAACAAAGAGGAGTGCGATAATCCATGAATAAACTCGAAAGAAAAGACGTGATAAAACTGGCGGGCGGCGCGGTCCTCGGGACGGCGGTTGGAACGGTGTTCTCCGGCGCTCCCTTCCTGGGCCTCCAGTGGCTGGTCGAATGGACCCAGGACCAGTACGTACCCGGAAGCGGCGATGAAAAATTCATCGCGAGCATCTGCCAGTCCTGCTCCAACAAGTGCAATCTCTCGATTCGCATGATCGGCAACCGCGCGGTCAAGGTCGAGACCTCGAACAGCGCCTGCCCTGTCGGCGCAAACGCCCTCCAGCTCCTGTACCATCCCGAGCGCATACGCCAGCCCCTCAAGAAGGTTGGCGGGAAGGGCAACAGCAAGTTCAAGCCGGTGAGCTGGGACGAGGCGATCAAGGACATTTCCGCGAAGGCCGAAAAGCTCAAGTCCGAAAACAAGGGCGCCGCGATCGCCGCGATCAACGGGCAGAACGCGGGACTCTCCGGACAGCTCCTTGCGCGCCTGCTTAAAACGCTGGGAAGCGCAAGCTGCTTCGTTGAGCCTGGGCTCGCGACTCTTTCGGCGGCCGCGGTCAAGGCAACCCAGGATATCGACGGGTCCCTTCATTACGATTTTGAAAACAGCGATTATATCCTGAGCTTTGGCGCCCGCCTCGTGGAAGGCTGGGGCGAGCCGTCCAGGATGAACAAGGTATTCGCGGGCTGGAAGGCGCGGAAGGCGAAATACGTACAGGTCGATACGATCTGCACGCGCAGCGCTTCCATAGCGGACCAGTGGGTCCCCGTCAAGGCCGGCAGCGAAGCGGCGCTCGCGCTGGGCATCGCCTACTATCTCATGAAGATGGGACGGGGTTCCAACGCGGCGAATTTCGGCGAACTGGCGAAGATCATCAACGCGGATTTCACCCCTGAAAAGGTGTCGCAACTTACCGGCCTCAAGCCCGAAGCGATCGAGCAGATCGCGAAGGACCTTGCGGGCGCGGGCAATGCGGTCGCGGTGGCCGGCAGGGGCGGATGGGGCGTTTCCTCCTCGACGGCGGAGTTCGTCGCCGTGCAGGCGGTGAACAGCCTCATCGGCAGCCTGGGCCGCAGGGGCGGCGTGCAGGTGGCGGTGAACGGCGGACTCGGTGAGCCAGCGGTCGACGCGGCCGCGGCGGAATCGATCAAGAAGGCCAAGAAGCAGAGCGGCCTTGACGATTACATCAAGAACGGTGTTCAGCCCGAGCTTCTGTTCGTGAACGAGGCCGACCCGGTATTCAAGAGCGTCTACGGCGCCCCGCTTGCGGAAAAGATGGAAAAGACCGCGATGGTGGTCGCCTTCCTCCCGCTCATAAACGACACGGCACAGTACGCGGACTACATCTTCCCCACCCTCTCGTGGCTTGAGATTCCCGCCGCGAAGGGCAAGGACGCCGCCGCCGTGAAGACGGAATCGAAGCACGCCGCCGACGCGATTCTCCAGATCGCGAAGAAGATCAAGGGGTCCGATACCGCCTTCGCGTGGAATTCGTTCAAGGACATCATCGCCGCCGCAGGCAAAACGGAGATTCGCGGGGCCGGAAACCTCACCATTCCCGCCGACGTCATGAAAGCCTTTGCCGCCGAGCTTCCCAAGAAGCTCGCGCCCGCCAAGGATTTCCCGCTGGCGATGATTCCCTTCGAGGCCGCGCTGCTGGGCGACGGCGACGGGCTTGCCTTCCCGTACGTGCTCAAAGGCCTGGACGACACGACCCTCACCGGCAGGAAGATGTGGGTGCTCATGAACCCGGAGACCGCGAAAAAGCACGGTGCCTCCGAGGGCTCAAGGGTCGATCTCGAATCGAAGCGGGGCGAGGTCGGGAGCGTGAAGGTGCATCTGACCAAGACCATCGCCCCCGACGTGGTGGCGGTTCCGCTCGGTTTCGGCCACAAGGCCTATACCAGCTACGCAAAGGGCAAGGGCGTGAATCCCAAGCTAATAATGTCGAATGACATCGACTCCGTATCCGGCGCCGCCGACTGGTGGTACACAAGCGTGAAACTCAGCTAAAGAGGTGTGACACAATGGCCCAGGAAAAGAAAAAAGAGACCAACATGAAAAGAAGATGGGGCATGGCCATCGATCTGGACAAGTGCACCGGGTGCGGGCAGTGCCAGGTCGCATGCAGCCAGGAAAACAACATGCCTCTTTTCGAGGACGATTCCGAGATTCTCAAGCGGGTAGTATTCCTCGATGTGATGAAAGTCACCAACGACAGGGACAAGGACGCGCAGTACCCCAATGTAAAAACGGCGTTCATCCCCAAGATGTGCCAGCAGTGCGGCGGGAACGATCCCGACCATCCCAAGCCTCCCTGCGTATCGGTATGCCCCGTGGTGGCGACCGATGTCGGCGACGACGGCGTGGTGAGCCAGGTGTGGTCGCGCTGTATCGGCTGCCGGTATTGCCAAGCCTCGTGTCCCTACGAGGCGCGTCAGTTCAACTGGTGGAAACCGGAGCACGAGGGCAGTTTCAAGGAATCCCTCAACCCCGAGGTTTCAGTAGCGTCGCGCGGAACGATTGTCAAGTGCACCTTCTGCAGCCACATCTGGAAGAGGGAGCGGGACAAAATGCTCGCCAAGGGCGTCAAGGACATCAACGCGGTCCTGTACACCCCGTCCTGCGTCGCGGGCTGTCCCACGGGCGCTATGGTGTTCGGCGACCTGAACGATCCCGCATCGGAGGTTTCCAAACTCTCGAAAGACAAGAGGGCGTTCAGGCTGGTGCACACGGTCGACAATTGGGACGAGGCGAAGAAGGCACACCTCAAGAAAAACTACCCGAATCCCAAGGTGTACTACCTCTCCAGCCAGGAGTGGCTCCGCAAGATGGCGGCGTTTTAATACCACGTGGGAGACATGAACGATGAAATATATTAAAATGGCATTCGATTTCTGCGTCACCGAGTGGAACAGCTACTCGAAAAACATCCGGATCACGCTGCTGGTGCTCGGCTTCCTCGCGGCCGGGTTCATCGTGTTCGGCATCCAGATCCTGTTCTGGGGGCTGGGCTACACCGATATGAACAACATGTTTGCGTTCGGCCAGTGGATTATCGGCGACCTTGGACTTGTCGCGCTGGGCGGCGGCGCGTTTACCACGGGCTTCCTGCTGTACATTTTCAGGAACGACAAGCTCGAACCCATCATCAACTCCACGGTGCTCCTCGGGTTTCTCTGCTACCTGTTCACCCTGGTGTTCCTGGTGTTCGACATCGGTCAGCCGCTGCGCGCATGGTTCGGGTACGCCTATCCCAACTGGGGAATGAGTCTCATGCCCCAGTCGATGCTCACCGAGGTGGTATGGTGCCTGACGCTCTATTTCTGCATTCTGTTCGTCGAGCTCGTCCCCATTCCGCTCTCGCACAAGCTCCTGGACCAATACCCCGTCATCCACGCGATAGGCCATTACATGCACAAGCTCATGTGGATCATGGCCGCGGCGGGAACGTTCCTTTCTTTCTTCCACCAGGGTTCCCTGGGCGGCGGCATGTGGGGCGTGTTGTACGGCAAGGCCCAGTGGTTCAGGCCGCATTTCTTCTTCCTTGCGATCGTCATGGCGACCGCGGGCGGGACGTCCTTCATGCTGCTGTGCGCGTGGCTGGCAGGCAAGGTGATGAAAAAGGAAACGGCCCCCATGGAGACGTTCCAGTCCATCGCGAAGATTTCCGGGATCATGATGATCGCCTATTTCATCTTCAACGTCTACGATGTTTACTCGCAGGTCGTCACCTACGCCCCCCAGTTCGACCGTACCTTCGTTTCCCTCTGGGGCGGATATTACGGGCTGTGGATGCTCGTGCTTGAATTCATATTCATCGTCGGCGCGATTATATTCCTGGTCATTCCCGGTCTCCGCAAGGTCGAAAAATACATGATCTACGGGGCGATTTCCGGCGTCATGGCGATCGTGATGAACAAGAGCATTACCGTGCTCCATGGCTCGTCCGTGCCGAATTTCCCCTGGAAACCGTTCGTGGGGTACAATCCGACCATCCAGGAATGGTTCGTGTTCCTGGGAGGGCTTTCGACCATGGCACTCATCTACATGTGGTTCGCCAAATACTTTCCGCTTTTCCCGCACAGTGAAAAGCACGGTCACGATGAAGGCCATACCCACTCGTAGAACTCTAGCACTTCGATAATAGAAACGCCGCGGACCGTTCCGCGGCGTTTTTTATGCAGTGCATCCGATGAGGAGATTCCTTCCCGGTATCGCCTTTTCTTCAAATCATCACTGAAACGCAGTTCCCCTGCTTGTTCCAGGAAATCTTGCCGAAATTCTTCATGATGTATATTCCCCTCCCCCCGTACCTGAGCTTGTTCTCGGGATGCGTGGGATTCCTGAGTCCTGTATATCCGAAACCATCTCCCTCGTCTATCACGGTGATCCTGGCGTTATTTTTCAGGGGTGTGATTACCACGCATATCCTTTTCGAGGGATCGCGCATGTTGCCGTGTTCCACGGCGTTCGTAACGGCTTCATCCAGGACGAGCCGGAAAATGCATTCTTCCACGCCTTCAATAAAGCCCTGCTCCTGCTTGAGACGAAAATACTCCAACGCCTCGCGGACCAGGGAATTGGCTTCCTCGTGGGTATTGTAAATGCTTCTGAAAAAGGCGTTTATCGATTCCATTGCAAACAATATCTACTACACTATATACTACATTCTCACTCCGTAGCGAGAAATTTTTTTTATAAACTGAATTTTTTTGATTTCGATTTACAAGAAGCACGACCGGGCTTTTTTCACCATTGCCCGGTGTTTTATAGTGAATGGATTTTATTCTTTGCCTCATCCGTTCTGGAGGTGAAATGCCTTCACCGTGTTTTTCAGGAGCATGGCGATAGTCATGGGGCCTACGCCCCCGGGAACGGGAGTGATCGCATAGGCGCGCGCCGCGACTTCGTCGAACTTAACATCGCCGATCTGTATGGTCCTTGCGGGGTCCTTCGGGTCCGGCACCCTGTTGGCGCCCACGTCAATGACCACCACCCCGTCCTTGACCATGTCGCCGGTTATCATCCCGGCCTTTCCCGCGGCCACGACAAGAATGTCCGCCTGGCGGGTGTAATAGCCTATATCCGGCGCGGCCGTGTGGCATATGGTGACTATACAATTCGCCGACCTGTTCTTTTGAACCATGAGGTTCGCGATGGGTTTACCGACGATATTGCTGCGTCCCACGACCACCAGGTGTTTGCCCTTGAGGTCCTTGACCACGGTGTTGATGAGAATCTGACACCCGTGGGGCGTGCAGGGGAAAAAACAGTCTTCGTCCCCGGCGACCATCTTGCCCACGTTGACCGGGTGAAACCCGTCTACGTCCTTTATCGGGTTTATCCTGTTCAACACGGCGCTCTCGCCTATCTGCGGGGGAAGCGGGAGCTGGACCAGTATACCGTTCACCCCGCGGTCCTCGTTCAGCCGGTCAACGAGCGCGAGGAGATCCTCCTGGCTCGTGCCCGCCGGCAGGGAATGCTGAATCGACCCGATGCCCGCCTCTTCGCATCCCTTCCCCTTCATGCGTACGTAGGTCGCGGAGGACGGGTTATCGCCCACCAGCACTACCGCCAGCGCGGGCGCGATCCCCCGCCGTTCCCTGATGATCGCGACCTCGCGCCCGATCTCCTCGCGGATCCCCGCCGCGACCGCTTTCCCGTCAATGAGTATGGCCATCTTTTTCCGATCTCCGATTTTCTTTAGACTTGTTGCGAAACTGCCGTCTCGCGCCCGCAGGGAACCCCTGCGGGGGGCCTTTAAGGGGCTTCGCCCCTTAATCCCTGTAAAAAATTGAGTTATACAACAAGTCTTTTAATCATACGCTCGCCGCGCGAAATGCGCGCCTTCACGGGACGCGCAACCCGGCCCGCAAAGGGGAACATCATTCCCGCCGCATGGGGAAGCTGTCAATCACAATTGAGGCGTACTACCACGAAGGATTTTTTGTCAGCAATTCCTTGAGCGTGGAGAAGGCGAGCGGTTTCGAGAAAAAGTATCCCTGGCCATAGTCGCAGGAGAGCGAACGCAGGAGCTCGATATGGCCCTCGTTATCGACGCCCTCCGCGACGACCCTGCGCTTGAGGTTGTGCGCGAGCGCGACGACCGACCGTACGATTTCCTCGCTCTCCTCGTCCACGTGCATCCACTTGACGAAGGACTGGTCGATCTTGAGCACGTCGACGGGGAAATGCATGAGATAGCTAAGCGAAGAATACCCCGTCCCGAAATCGTCCATGTACAAGAGGAAGTTCTTTGACTTGAGCGTGAGGAGCATGAGGTTGGCCGAGTCCTTGTTCTCCATGAAAGCGCTTTCGGTCAGCTCGAGGCGTAGGCTCTCGTGGGGCAGGCCGTTCGCGTCGACCGTCTTCTCGATCCTCTCGCAGAGGTCTTCCCGTATGAACTGTCGCGCCGATACGTTCACGCTCACGTAAAGCGGCGGGTCCGAGGGAAATAGCGCATGAAGCTCCGCAAGCTGCCGGCTCGCCTCCCCCATGATCCAGTAACCCAGGGGAATGACGATATCGGTTCGTTCCGCGAGTCCGATAAAATCCCCGGGCGGGAGAAATCCCTTCACCGGGTGATTCCAGCGTATGAGCGCCTCGAAACCGGAAATCCGGCCCGAGGCGAGATGTATTATCGGCTGATAGTAAAGCTCGAAACGGCCCTGCCCGATCGAGGCGAGCATGTCCTCGCAGAGCGCGTTCTCCTCGGGGGTAAGCGCCACCTTCCAGTCCAGCTCGGGCACGAGCATTGAATCGGCGTCGATTTTCGAATATGTGGAGAGCATCTCCCTGAGCACGGCGCTGTTGTGGATGGAATCGTCCGCGTTCCTTAACAGCCCGCCAAGAAGCGCCCGTGCGTTCCCCGGCGTGACGTAACGCGCGCCCCTGTACTGCACCTCGACCGGGGTCTCATGCGTATCGGACCGCGCGCGCGATTGCGTTCGTCCTTCGAGAATGCCGCGGATGCGGTCGAGCAGGTGTTCCGCCCGGCAGGGGGTGGTGATATGATGCAGGTTGCGCGAAACCTCGTAGAGGGCGAGCTCCAGGGTGAAACGGGGCATCATGACGATGAGGGGTATATCGGCGCCCGCCATCGCCTCCCCGAGGCTTTTGACCTGCTGCGCGAGGGAATCCTTCGCGTCGGATCTCACGATGAGCGCGTCTATTCCCCCTGTCTTCACACGCTCCCCGGCGCTCTCTACGCTTTCCTCGCGTACGCCGTAGCCCGATCCCGCCAGCACGCCGCGGAGCCTGCCCCCCTTCCCGGACGTCAAGTCGATGAGTGCAAGGGTGATCTCTTTCGGGTTCATCTCCACCTCGGGGCCGATCGTGCCGCGAGTATATCCGCGCCCCGCCCGGACGGAAAGGATTTTTTTCCGATCGTCATGATCGCGCCGCTCACTCGGCCTGGATGGGACCTTCGAGCGAACCGTTAATGAATTGCCGGACGAAGGGATTTTTCGTGTTCTTGATTTCGTCCGCGGTTCCCACCTGCACGAGGTCGCCGCCAAAAAGCATGCCGATCCTGTCCCCCACGTGGAAGGCGCTGTTCATGTCGTGCGTCACCACGAGCGAGGTCACCCCGAACTCCGCCTGCATCTGCCGGATGAGGTCGCTTATAATGCTCGACATGACGGGATCGAGTCCCGAGGTGGGCTCGTCGTAGAGTATGATATCCGGGTTCGTCACAAGAACGCGCGCGAGGGCGACGCGCTTCTTCATCCCGCCCGAAATATCGCCGGGCAGTTTGTTGACCGCGTCATCCAGTTGCAGGAGATGTATCTTTTCATTCACAATTCGCTCGATCTCGTCCGGGGGAAAGCGCTTGAGCTCGGTGAGGGGGAGCGCGATGTTCTCTTTCACCGTGAGCCAGTTCAGGAGCGCCCCCGACTGGAAGAGGACCCCCATGCGCTCCCGGAGCTTTTTCCTGATCTCGATCGGCGCGCCGTTCATTTTCACATTGTCGATGAGCACGTCGCCCGCGTCCGGCTCGAGAAGGCCCGCGATGTGGCGCAGCGCCACGGTCTTCCCGATACCCGACTGGCCTATGATGACGAAGGTCTCACCCTTGCCTATGGTGAAATCGATCCCGTTCAGGACCATCTTGGGACCGAATGATTTATGTATTTTTTTAAGCTCGATCACGATCCGCCCCCATAGAAAATCGCGGTGATGATATAGCCCACAATGATGACCATGAGGAACGAGGCGACCACCGACTGCCGCGTCGCGTTCCCTACCCCGATCACGCCCGAGGTGGCCCTGAGCCCGTACGCGCAACTGATGAGCGCGATGAGGAGTCCGAATATGTGCGCCTTGAGGAGTCCCACGTACATCGCCTTGAAGTGGATCCCCTTGAAAAGGTGCTTGAAATAGACGTTGGGCGAAATCTGGAGCACGGTGCTCGCGACCAACGCGCCGCCGATGCAGGCGAGCACCGTCATGTAGACGGATACGATAGGGAGCATCGCGGCAAGCGACACGACCCTGGGCATGACGAGCAGGCGCACGGGGCTTATCGACATCATCTCAAGCGCGTCGATCTCGTCGTACACCTTCATGGTGCCGAGCTCCGCCGCCATGGCCGACCCCACGGACGCCGTGAGTATAATCGCCGACATGAACGGCCCCATCTCGCGCGTCATGGTCGCGATAATGAGCCGCCCGATCATGGACTGCTGCCCGAACGCCTTGAGCTCGATGCCCGTCTGCAGGGCGAGCGTCATGCCGGTGAATACGCCCACGAGGGAGCATACGAAAAAAGTCTTTATGCCGGCGATATACATCTGCTTCACGATCTCCCGGCGCTTTTCGAGCAAATCTTTCAGGTGATAGGTCACGTCGAAAAGCAGGAGCACGGTAAACCCGGTCTGTTCGAAGAATTCGATTACCCGGGCACCCATGAACCCGAAGACCCCGATTAATCTTAATGTCGCCCTGCGCAGTATGTTCATTTCGCCTCGATCCGCCCTGAGCTCAAAAAAGCCTCGCGGAGTAATGTATACGATCGTCCGTGGTGAGCATGGCGGGGCGGGCGAAATCGCCGGTGTACGCGTGATTCCGGCCGTCGATGCGCGCGATCAGCAGGTCGTCCGTTTCATCCGTGTCCCGCGTTTCGTCCCGGAGCGCCACGCCGTCCTGGTTTATGCGGACGGGAATCCAGAACAGGTTGATCGACGTGCCCTTCCGGTCCCGCTCGTATCCGAACATCGAGGCGAGCACTGAGAACTGGGTTACGACGTCACCCTCCGTGCGGAACGTAAAAAGGATCGGTACCTTAATATGCATGAAATCCTCGCCCCACCGCTGGTAATACGTCCTTAGCAGGAGCCCAAGGCGTTTCTCTCCCGAGGTAAGCTTCCGGTATTCGAACAGGGTCCAGAACGGCTGGTACATGAGCTCGTACCCGTCGGGATCACGGAAGGGCAGCAGCGAAAGCATATTGAAACACGAATTTCCGGCGCTGTCGTACTCGTAGTGGAAGAGCGGCCACACCTTGAAATACCGCCACGCGGAGCCGTGGTGCTTGTCCGGCGACTTCGGGTAATCCCTCTTAAAATACCAGACAACGAGGGCGTTGATATAATACTCGGAGCTGAAGCTTTCGGTGGTGTGTTTGAGCGTGAAATACAACGGCGATACGAAAAAGGTCTCCTTGGACCCGTAAAGGTATTTCCCGTAGAACGGGAAGAATATCCTCTTGTAGATGCTCGGATTCGTGGAATCCTGGATCATGACCAGCGGCCACGGGAAATTAAGCTCGAAGTCCCCTGATTTGCGGTTGAACCCCCAGGAGAAGAGCGGCCAGAGAAGCGTGGAGCCTTCGCCCTCGCCCGAATCGTTCCAGCGCCTTCCGTAAAACGGCATGGCGAACAGGGTTCGCTGCGTATCGTTCCCCACGCGGACGTTTTGCTCGTTAAAAATGAATAGATATGAATAGTTATCATAGACGCCCTTCTTGTAGTTATGCGCATAGAGAGGGAGAATCCTGAATTCATCGCGCCCGGGACCCGATCCCCATTGTATAAGCGGCCAGAATATCGCCCTGGCGTGGAAATCCCGCGTTTCATAATCCGCATACGCCGGGATAAGGGAGGCCACCGTGAGGAGGGCGGCCGACCAGAGGGTGGCGGGGGGGTAGATAAAGAACAGCATGAAGCCCGGGAAAGCGTACGCCGATATGCGGTCCTGTGCGAGCTTGCCCTTCACCGTTCCGCCCACGGGAAGCACCATGAGGTAACGGTCCCGTTCCACGGCCGAGTCGCCGTAAAACAGCAGGGGGAATATCCCGAGATCGTAGTCCTCGATTCCGTCTGTATGGGTATAATCGACCGATTCGACCAGGCCGAACAGGGATTTCAGGTCAGAGCTTCCATCTTTCGCATAACGCCAGAACCCTAAAGGCATAAGCGAAGCGTCGAACGTCTTCCCGCCGGCATAGTGGTTTTTCATGTAGAAGGGGCGGACCACCGTGGTGCGGTAGTGGTCCAGGTTATCCGTTTCGTAAATCATCCAGAACCAATCCTGGGAGCGTGCGTTCCCGGCCAGGGCCCGGTCGGGAACTAAAATGGCGAACACGCACGTGAGCATTACCGCACACCACGCGCGCGCGGGGGAGAGTATCCCCTTTCGTATGATTGCGTATCCCATTGCGCGCTCCCCGTCCGCTCCCTAGGCTTTCCTGATCCGTTCGATAATCCCCGCCAGCGCCAGGGAATCCTCGGGCGCGATCATGGTGATCTCGAGGCCCATCTCCACCCTCTCACCGCTCCCCGCGGTCAGGAGCGCCTTCCACGCGACGCGCGCGTTGGCGACAAGCATTGTGCCGCCCGCGATGATCTTGATGAATAATTCCGTGAGGCCCTCGAGTTCCCGGACCAGGTCCGCACCCGGGTTTTCGACGGTCAACCCGACACCCCGGACGCTCAGGTCCTTGACGCCCGCGCGCACGGGCCCGGATTCGAGTGAAAGCTCTATCGCCACCTCTTCCCGGTCGGCACGATCCCTCAAAAACTCAGCCATGTTATATCGCTGCGCCGCCCTGTTCTGCATTGAAGACAATCCCGAATCCTTTTTTATTTGACAAACCCGTCCTTTACCTATTATAAAAGCTATACCATGGCAAATAAAATATCAAGAAATGCTTAACAATTTTTAAACTGCGGTCCATCCATGGTTGTGCCGCCGGGATCCATCAAACACGCATTTAAGGAGCCGAACCAATGAACATCAACAAAGCGGTCGACAAGGGTTTCGAAGGCATGGGATTCAAGCAGCTCGCCGATGCGCCCGTCAACGCGCTTCAGGGCGTGAGCGAAAACGATGCAAAGCTTCTCGCCGACGCCTTCAGCGTGAAGACGATCAAGGACCTCGCCAACCTCAAATTCGTGAAATGGGCGCAGGCGATCACCGCACTGGCCGACCTGGAGCAGTAGCGCTTCCCGTGCGCCCGGCGAAACCTCGCCGGTCCGGGGCGCTCACCCGCGCCTGCGCGGCGTGGGCGGTCGGCCCGGCGCTATGCGGGGCGCTGCTCTTCATCGATCCGCCTCCCGCCCGCGCCCAGCTCCCGGGAAAAAAAAGATACACCACCGGTGACACGAGCCCTCTTTACCATAGGATTCGGGTCGAGGGCTTCGAAAATTCCCCCTGGGGAAAAGCCAACCTGGTCGCCGGAACCAATGCGCGCGCGGAGATCGAGGTTTCAATCGAGGAACAGTTTGCCGCACCCGTGCGGGGATCGGTGAAATACCTGGTCGTCCGATCCAGGGGAGAGCTCAGCGACATGCTCTCGCTGGCACCCTCGCAAAAACTCAGGATTCCCTCCCTGTGCCGTTCTATCAGCGTGTGGGTGTACGGCATGAACACGGGCGGCGTTCTCTCCATGATCGTGCGCGACAACCGGGACGCGCGCCACAGGATTTCTTTCGGAACCCTGAATTTTCTCGGATGGAAAGAGCTCACGGCGGCGATCCCCGACGAGACCCGCCAGACCAGCGACGCGCTCGGCCAGTCTCACGAAATCGAGATCGAGCGAATCAACTACCAGAGAGGCTCCGGCGTGCAGCGGGACGAGATTATCGGCTTCTTCCTGGACGAGATCACCGCCCTGGTGCGCGAGGAATACAAGGACCTCAAGCGCAAGGAGTGGTAGCCGTCAGTTGCGCACCTTGATGTATTCCATTTCGGCGACGGCGTCGCTTTCCCCCGCGGCGAAGAGGCAGTACACGCCGCGCTCCGGGAAGAGTTTCGTTTCGGCGGGGGGAATCCTGTTGAGGACCACGTCGCCGTTCACGAGGAGCTTCGCGTGCCGGCCGTCCTCGCTCTCAAGCGTGAACTCGTTCCAGTCGGAGGATTTAACCGGCACACGCCTCCCCGAGAGGTCGAGCTCACCGTCGCGCAGGCGCAGATAATACGCCTTCCCGTTTCTGAGCGCGTATGCGAAAACGACGACGGACTCCCCCGCTTTCAGCCTCGCCCGGGCGCGCAGGGTGAAAGCGCCCCCGGAGTCGAAGCGGCGGTAGAGGCCCGCCAGTTTGTCCGCCGGGCAGTCGATTTTCATGATCTTCGAATCTCCCTTGACCGCGAATGAAAGCGCTCCCTTCTCGCCGCCCGGAACGTGCATCCAGTTTTTGGGCGTGTTGGAATCTTCCCAGTCCTTGAAGTAGTCCTCGATCGCCCAGGTCTCCTTGCGCGCCGCGGGCTCTATCTGGGCGACGTCCACCGGCGCCAGGAACTTTCCAAAAATCCAGCCGCGCAGTCCGGCAAGGCTCGAGACGCGATACCAGTGATCGCGCACGTCGCCAACCTGCGCCGTGTCCATGGATTTTTCTATCTGGATGAGCAGCTCATCCTTCTTCACCTTCCCCACCACGCCGCCGCTCGTCGCCGGGGAGTTGCGCAGGTTAACGTCGTTTCCGGCGCAGGTATATATCTTCTGGATTTCCGCGCTCGTCGGGTAGCGGCGCGCGAATTCGAGCACGAGCCCCTTCACGAGGTCCTCGCGGCCCTTCACGCTCACGTTCCCGTCGTTCAGGGCGCGGAATATCATCTTCACGATGTGGGAAAGGTAATAGGTGTTCGGGTATTTTGCATAGAAGTTCGCGACCGCCGCCAGCAGCTTGTCGTGCTCGGTGCGCTCGATCTTCTGGAGCTCCTCGAAATCCAGGTCCTCGATGAAGCGGCTCCCCTTGTAGCGCGCGATGAACTCGTCGTAAAACCGCCCCCGCGAGACGATGCGCCCGGCTTTTTTATCGGCCATGAGCTGGAGGTCGCCTTCGATTTCCTCGTTTATGGATGCCAGCTTTTTTTCCAGGTACCGTGTTTCCTTCTCGCGCGCGTGCGCGTTTTCGTTCTCGGTCCCGATCTCGCCCAGCTCGTCGGCGTACTTGCGCTCGAGCTGCGCGGCGAGGGCGTTGATGGCGCGCGCCTTGTAATAGCAAATCTTCTCGCCGCCGTCATAGTCGGCCGTTTTCTGGAGCTTGTTCAGGAGCACCAGGGCCCCGCGGTAGTCTCCCCCGTCGTACCGGTCGATGGCGTTTTCGATGTCGCCCTTTCGCATAACGAGCGAAACCAGGAAGACTATGAGCGCAAGTCCGCCTAGTACGCCGCCGGCTATCTTGAGATACAATAAAAAGCCGCCCCTTCTCTCGTCGTTAAATCCGCCCATGCAGCATGACCTCTAGTAATCGGTGTCCTTCTTCGATGAAAATTCCCGTGGCCGCCGCGCGCTCCTCGCTGAAGGCGGTCGCGGCGGGCGAGCCATATGCCCCGCCGGCGAACCCGTCCCTGCCGCATATGCAAAAGGGAACAGGGTCCGCGGTATGCGTGCGCAACGACACCGGGGTGGGATGATCGGGCATTACGAGCAGCGCGTAGTCCGGGAAACGCGCGAGCCCCTCCATCACGGGCGCGACCACCCGCGCGTCGAAATCCTCTATCGCCTTGAGCTTGTGCTCGAGGTTTCCCTCGTGTCCCGATTCATCCGGGGCTTCGATATGCAGGAACACGAAATTGTGGGACCCGAGCGTTTCGAAAAGCGCGTCCACCTTCCCCTGGTAATTCGTGTCCAGGTAGCCGGTCGCGCCCTGAACGCGCATTGGCTCTAGCCCGAGCGCGCGGCCGATTCCGTGTATAAGGTCAACCGCCGAGATGGTGCGGCCCTCCAGCCCGTAGCGCTCGCGCAGCGTGGGCATGGAGGGACTGCGGCCCGCCCCCCAGAGCCAGATATCGGTGGGGTCTCCCTTGAGTGTGGCGCGTGCGTCCCTGATCGGGGCTGAACGCGCGATGATGTTCCGGGCCTTGTTCATTATTTCATTGAGCGTATCGGCGCCCTCGCCGCGAGGGAGATGGGCGTCGATACGCTTCCCGTGGATATCGTGCGGCGGTGTGGTGGAGGCGATGTCCCTGAACGGGTAGTTCCTCCAGAGCATGATGTTGCGGTACGAGACCCCCGGGAAAAATTGTATATCGGCCCCCCCGATCTCCTTTCCAACCTCCCCGAGCACGAGCGCCGAGTACGCGGATTCCACGTGGTCCGCGCTGAAGTCGCGCATGATCCCGTCCGTGCCGATATTCACCAGGTTGCAGCGGAACGCGACGTCGCGCGGCGTCATGGGTATTCCCATGTTGAGCGCCTCGAGCGGCGCGCGCCCGGTGTAGTACGTGCGGGGATCGCAGCCGAATATGGAGAGGTTCGCGGTGTCGCTGCCGGGCGCCATCCCCGCCGGGACCGTGCGGGCGAGACCGAGCACGCCGCGCGAGGCGAGGTAATCCATTGCGGGTGTGCGCGCATACCCCAGCGGGGTCCTGCCGCCCAGGGAATCGATGGGGAAATCGGCCATGCCGTCTCCCACCAGTATCGCTATTTTCTTGTGCATCGTGCCGGCTCCCCGCCTCCATTGTCCCGATTCGACCCGGCGCATGGATAGCATTGTATCCGCGGACCGTAAACCAATTTTTATGGGACATATCAAAAAATGCTTGCGCGGGCCGCCCCGCGGGATTACCTTTTTTGCAAGGGAACGGATTCTTCCCCATTCCACCTATGATCACGGAAATCGAACAGAGACGGCAGTTCAGGCTTTCGCAGTGCAGGGACAAGCTGCAGCTCGCGGCGCTCATGATGGCGCAGCATCGCTATAACGAGGCGGTCATCTATTCATACCTTTCCATGTTCTACTCGGTACGCCTGCTGCTTATCGAGCACGACGACGACTCGGACGATCACGATAAAATCCTTGAGCTGGAAAAACGCTATTACGAACCCTGCGGATGGACCGGCATCGACATCATGGCGCTTTTAAAAGATACCAAATCGTTTCGCGACTCGATCTCAAAATCCCCCGGCCACCGGGTGAGCGAGGACGACGCCGAGAAATTCTACAGCAACGCGATGACGGTTATGAACGAGGTGTTGCAGCATTTGAAGATCAAGTCCTGACGCACCGCGCCCGGTTCGGAATCACGAACACCCCCGGGGCGTTTTTCGGAATTGTTTTCCCCGCCCATTTATTTCCCGCCGATCAATCAGTGATTCTCCGGACATGCGTATAGACACTCATGCGGTCGTTTCGCGCGAAGCCCACCAGCGTCATGCCCAGCTGGTCGGCGAGATCGATCGCAAGCGCCGTCGGCGCGGAGCGCGAAACTATCACCGGCACGCCTATCCGCGCCGCCTTCGTCAGCATCTCGGACGCGATGCGGCCGCTAAGCACAACGGCCATCCCGGATGTATCCACCGCATTCCTGAACGCGTACCCGAGAATGCGGTCCAGCGCGTTGTGCCGGCCGATGTCCTCGAAACACGCGACAAGGCCGCCGTGGCGGGCCAGGGCCGCTTCATGGACACCTCCCGTCAGTCTGAACGCCTCCGACGCTTCGTTAAGGAGGCTCGCAAACTGCAGCACCTCCCTCACGGTGAACCGCACCTCATGTTCGATCGGACAAAGCTGCTCGTAATCGTTGAGAAAATGAAGGGCGGGCCTGCCCTTTCCGCAACAACTGGCGAAATTCCTTTTAAGAAAGCCGTCAAGATTCCGGACGCCCCGGGTCGTTACCCATACCACGCCCTGCTCGGGACGGCTGGTTATCTCCAGCAAATCTCCCGGCTCCCGGAGAAGTCCCTCGCTCACAAGGAATCCTGTTGCAAGCAGCTCGAATTCGTAGGGGGAGCAGACGAGGGTCACCAGTTCCTCGCCGTTGAGCATTATGGTGACGGGCATTTCATTGACGACCGGATCCTCTTCGATTCTCCGGATGTCCGGCCCGCACACGGACCGCACACGCCTCTCGTACATGCCGATCGAGCCCGTTTTCATACCACCTTTATCCGCTCAACGCTTCTCATAAAGCAGCGCCTCCGGGTTTCAGTGCAGCATGGCGGATGTAGGGAGACTCACCGGCACAGTTCTTGCAGACAGCGCCGTGATTCACGGGATACGCCTCTCCGCATGCAGGGCACACAGACACAGGCCCCATTCTGTCGCGCTGAAGTTTCGCCGGTTCAACCTTGACTTTTTGCATGCCGAGAAGGTCGTGTCCGGCCTGTTTTATCTGGCTTACGAGAAGGTCGTAATCCTGTTCCCGCTTCGACTTAAGCTTCATGAACCAGGTGTATACCTCCGGCCAGTTTTTCAGCTTTTCCACATCGAGAAATACGCGAATTCCTGCGCCGCTCTTTTTCTCGTAGAGCGTTACGGCAAATCTCCCGAAATCGAGTATCTTGAGCCAGCCGTTGCCGATAGTGCACGGCGTGAGCAGCTGGACGGAATCCGGGAGACACACGGGCGTTTCACAGATCGCGTCAAAGAACTCTCCTTCCGGGAGATTTTTCAAAGCCAGGTCGACGATAAATCCACCTATAAGCAATCCGGGCGCCGGGCTGCCGTGAAACGATGTAACCAAGTGGACATATTCCTCGTACGAATAGGTACCGATATTCATACACAATCACCTCAGCGTGCCTGATATGCCGGGGCGAGCCGCGGTTCACGCGCTGCCCTGGTTGAGCGCCCCGAAGGCATACCCCGCAAGACCGAACACCGCATCCAGGGCCGCGGCGGACGCGAATGGTTTCTCATGCGACGGCTCCGGTTAAAAAAAGCATACCATCTATTATGTCAGAAATGACATAGTAAATGCTCGTGTCAATCTCTTATCGCCGTGAAGATAATTTTTCATATTCGGGCGGGGGTGCCGATGCATTCGCCTCCGGTATAATGAACGGTGGGGTTCGTGAACCAGTCAACACAATCGCTACACGGGGCGTTTCAGCCTTTCAACCATCGTCACGGCCCTTTTCGATGCGTAATCGGCGACATCGTCATAAAATTTTTTAAATTCTTTCATGAATAGAATTCCGGATTCGGTAAGCTTATATCCTTCCTTGTTGTTCTCCTTGTGAAGGAGCTCCTTCCCTACAACCTCCTCGGTCTTCTTGATTTTCCCCCAGGCGGCCCTGTACGAAATGCCCATTTTTTCCGCCGCAAGCTTCAGAGAACCGAGCGAATCAATGAGACGAAGCAGCTCAAACCTTCCCGGTCCGAAAAACACGCCCTTTTCGTCCTCGATCCAGAGGTGAAGTCGTACCTGTGGTGTGCCTTTTCCCTTTGTGGATTTATCCGCCATATTCCTGTTCGGTACTCTTCAAATAGTGTTGTTCCGATATCGCTTCGGGCAAGGGTCGCCTCTCTGCGACTACTAGATTACCCGATGCTGGACAAGTAAAGAATAATATGCGTCCGGACCGATGCCATCATGCCCGGCGCGGGTTGTATGCACAAGCACCATGCCGGGGAACCCGGGCTGCGCATGCTTCCCTCCGGCAAGACTTTTTTCCTGCGGGGAGACTCAAGTCAAGGACTAATCTGCCGGCCGAACGGACGCAGCCTACCCAGCCCATACCGGCAGGTAGTTCAAATACCGTCCCCGCCCTGTCCGCGCCGGCGTGCAGGCCAATAGCGGGTATTTATCAACATTTATCCAAATATAGATATTATAAAATATTATGCTAATAATAACACATAAAAAGAAATGTATATTAAAATAAAAACTATTGACATCGGCTATTCTGTTTTTATTTTGTAGTTAATTCCTTAATAACGTCACGATGATCTCCAGGAGGAAAAGGATGCAAATATCACGCCGGGATTTGCTGAAAATTGCCGGGGCCGGGGCCGGGGCAATAGCCCTTGGCGGCATTGGCGTTAACTACCTGACTTCGAAAGCGTACGCGAAGGACCTGAAAATAAGCGGCGCCAAAGAGGTCATATCCATATGTCCCTTCTGCGCGGTAAGCTGCCACTTCATTGCACACGTCAAAGGCGGTGAAGTCATCAGTACCGAAGGCGATCCCGGCTACCCCGTCAGCGAAGGCGCTTTGTGCGCAAAGGGATCGACGATGCTTTCAATGATCAACAGCGATCACAGGGTACTTAAGCCGATGTACCGTGCGCCGTACAGCGAAAAGTGGGAGGAAAAAAGCTGGGGCTGGATGATCGATACTGTTGCGAGGCGAATAAAAGACACACGCGATAAGAATTTTTTGGAAAAAAATGCCGAGGGGCAGGTTGTTAACCGCAACGACAGGATGTTTCACATGGGTTCTTCCCAGATGAGTAATGAAGAGGCATCCGTTGTTGTGCAGGCTATGCGCGCAATGGGAATCATGAGTATCGATCATCAGGCTCGAGTTTGACACGGTCCCTCTGTCGCCAGTTTGGCGGAATCGTTTGGCCGTGGAGCAATGACTAATCATTGGATCGATATCAAGAATACCGACTGTTGTATCATAATCGGCAGCAATGCCGCGGAACACCATCCCATCTGCTTTAAATGGGTTCTGAAAGCCAAAGAGGAGAGAGGGGCAAAGATCATCCACATTGACCCTAAATTCTCACGGACCTCCGCACGATCAGACTTCCATGTACCGCTCCGCTCAGGAACGGATATTGCTTTCATGGGCGGCATGATCAACTACATACTGACAAAAAATAAGTATTTCAAAGAATATGTCGATCTGTATACAAACGCTTCGTTTATTGTCAGTGAAAAGTATTCTTTCAATAATGGACTTTTTTCAGGCTATAATCCTCAAACAAAGAAGTATGATAAATTAAACTGGCAGTTTGAGGCGGATGCCGACGGCAAGATAAAAAAAGATCCCACGCTAAAACACCCCAGATGTGTAATGCAGCTGTTACAGAATCACTACTCAAGATATGATTTAAATAAGGTTTCGTCGATAACAGGGGTGTCGCAGGAAAATCTTCTCAAAACGTATGAGGCTTTTGCCGCAACGGGAACACGCGATAAAGCCGGTACAATTCTCTACGCCCTGGGCTGGACACAGCACACAGTGGGGGTTCAGAATATCCGTACAAGCGGTATTGTCCAGTTGCTTCTCGGCAATGTCGGTATCGCAGGCGGCGGTATTAATGCATTAAGGGGAGAGCCTAATGTTCAGGGAACCTCCGACCATGCGATTCTCTACGATATACTTCCCGGCTACCTGGCAATTCCCAGGGCGAATATGCCTACCCTGGCGGATTACAAGAAAATGACAACGCCTGTCTCAAAAGAACCCGCAAGTCTAAACTGGGCGGGAAACAAACCTAAGTATATAACAAGCCTTCTTAAAGCATATTTCGGGGCAAAAGCAAGAGAAGAAAACGATTTCGGTTATAGCTGGATTCCCAAGGCAGACGTGTCAAAAAGTGAAGAAATAGGTGACCACTCATTTCTTTATACATTTGATAGAATGTATAAAGGAGAGCTGATAGGTGGGTCAATATGGGCTACAAATCCCGCCCAGGGATTCACCAACAGCAACAAGGTCAGGAAAGCCCTGGCGAATCTCGACTTTCTCTTCATGGCGGAAATACATCTGAATGAAACAACCGAATTCTGGCATGGGCCGGGGGTGGATCCTAAAAAAGTCAAAACAGAAATGTTTCTCTTCCCGTCATGCCACCGTGTTGAGAAGGAAGGAAGCATCAGCAATAGCGGACGATGGATGCTGTGGCATCACCAGGCTGTCAAGCCGAAAGGAAAATCCAAATCCATGGGACAGATAATGGTAGAGATCATGAATGAAGTGAAAGATCTCTATGAAGATGAGGGCGGTGTATGTAAAGAACCGATTGTAAACCTGAACTGGTATAAAAAATACGATGCCGACAAGGTGGCAAAACGTATAAACGGTTATTTTACAGACGGTCCCAAAAAAGGCCAACAGCTCACAGGGCTTGCCGATTTCGCAGAAGACGGGTCAACGGCATCCCTATGCTGGATGATGGCCGGAGTTTATACCGACGAGTTTGGAAACAAAATGAAAGCCCGCAGTTTGGAGCAGACTCCCCTGCAAAAACAGATTGGGCTCTATCCGAATTTCTCATGGTCATGGCCGATGAACAGAAGGATCATATACAATAGGGCCGGTGTTGACAAAGACGGACAACCATGGGATCCGGGCCGTACAGTTATCAGGTGGGACGGCACAAAATGGGAAGGAGATGTTGCCGACGGTGCCCAGCCTCCCTTATCAAAATCGGGCGGTAAAAATCCTTTTATTATGACCAAGGACGGTTTTGGACAGCTTTACGGCCCCGGCCTGAATGATGGTCCGTTCCCGGAGCACTACGAGCCGGTTGAGACCCCGGTGACAAATCACGGTTTCTCGGGACAGCTCAGGAATCCATGCGCAAAAATTGTTGTGAGCGATATGGATATACTATCCGCCGCAGGCGATCCTAATTTTCCGATAGTTCTTACGACATACAGCATGACTGAACACTGGTGCGGAGGGAGCGAGACAAGAAATGTTCCCTCCCTTCTTGAAGCTGAACCGCAGTTATATGTCGAGATGAGCCATGAACTTGCGGCGGAAAAGGGGATTAAAAACGGAGACCCGGTTATTGTTGCAAACCTGCGCGGCAGGGTTGAAGCAGTAGCTATGGTAACGGTACGAATAACGCCATTCAATATTCAAGGGAGGACAGTCCATTTAATAGGGATGCCATTCGCATTCGGATGGACGAAAAAAGGTATTGGCGACTCTACAAACAGGCTGACCGTTTCGGCGGGTGACGCAAATACTTCAACACCTGAAACTAAAGCATGCTGCGTAAACATTCGAAAAGCGGATCCAAAAGAGCTGACTGAATTAACTTACGAAGACGCAAACGTTGCAGGAGGAAAACATGTCTAAGACATTTTTCATAGATACGTCGCGATGCACCGCGTGCAGGGGATGCCAGGTTGCGTGCAAGGAATGGCAGGATTTTCCCGCCAATTATACAAAACAGCTCGGCTGGGGAAGCCACCAGAATCCGCCGGATCTGAACCATTTCAATTATAAAATCGTCCGTTTCAGCGAGCATAAAATAAAAAACCGCGTCATATGGAACTTTTTCCCCGACCAGTGCCGCCATTGCACGGAACCCCCGTGCAAGGCCGCGGCGGACGCCCACGTCAAGGAGGCCGTGGTGATTCACCCGGACTCGGGAGCCGTCATTTTTACCTCGCGTACGAAAAAAATTTCCAAAGACGGATTTACCATGATGCGCGAGTATTGTCCCTACGAGGTTCCGCGGAGAAATGAAACGACCGGGGTAATTAACAAATGCGACATGTGCTTCGAAAGGGTTGAGACCGGGCTTCTGCCCATGTGCGTTAAAACATGCCCGACGGGCGCCATGAATTTCGGCGACCGGCAAAAAATGCTTGTAATGGCAAACGCCAGGCTCAGCGTTGTACGCAGCGAGTTTCCCGATGCCTCATTACTTGATGAAGACAGCGTGAGGGTAGTTTACCTGATTACCCACAAGCGCACCCTCTATCATAAAACGGCATCGGCGACGGACGTCAGGCAAAAAGGCACCCCCACCGCATAACGGCAATCATGTTCACCGCTGCGCGGGGGCATCGTCCCTCGCGCAGCGCGTCGATCGCACTGTATCCAACCCCAGGAAAGGCATCGCCATGAATAGCAGTCCCAGTTTTCCGTCCGACGAGATCAGGAACGCGGTCGAAGAGATAACGAAGAAAAAAGCCGATTACCGTCCACTGCTCGACCTGTACGGGCGGATTTTCATCGCCCAGGAAGAATCGAAACCCTCCCTCCGCCTGGATGAATTCCGCATACCTGAAGAAATCCTATCGGTGAAGAAAAGGGGAAACTTTCCGCTTGTCGAGGTGTCGCAATTCAGGGTGGATGGACGGGCGTTCGGGGCGCTCTTTCACGAGATAAGCGGCATCCTGTTGCAGGCCGGGGGCGAACTGTCGGAGTACGTGAAAAAAATTCTGGCGATGATCGAGACCGGGCAAGAGGGAATGAGCGAACTTTTAGCGGCACTGCTCGCGGGTAACGAGTCCCTGTTTGACCGTCTTGAGGATGAATTCCAGGTAGATAAAAAAATGCTCGGCTTTTTATTGTATAATAGCGCGAAGCCCTCCCTTTCACTTTTCTCGATGAAGATTTCGGTGTATCGCGACGGCGAAGTACCGTGGGAAAAGGGTTATTGTCCCGTCTGCGGCTCAATGCCCGAGATGTCGATTTTCGAGAAGGATGGAAAGCGTTCGTTGCAATGCGGTTTTTGCGGACACACCTGGACTTCCAGGAGGGTATATTGCCCGTATTGCGAGAATACCGACCATGAGACCCTGCGTTACTATACTATTGAAGATGAGGAAGAATACAGGGTTGACGTGTGCAATAAATGCAAGACCTACATTAAAACTATCGACCTTCGCTCTGTGTCAAGGACCGTATACCTTCCATTGGAGATAGTATCCACGCCCTATATGAATATCAAATTCGAGGAGATGGGCTACAAGCCCGGCCTCGCGACTCTCGTTCCATAAGGGGTCCCGCATCGACGGCGGGCACCGTGGCGACCATCGCCACGCGCTGCCCTGTTTCCCCTACGGCCTCTCGGAAACCCACATCGACCCGTCTTCGAAGAATTCCTTTTTCCAGATGGGCACCGTCTTCTTGATCGTGTCGATTATGAACTGGAGCGCCTGAAATCCCTCGGCGCGATGGGGGGTCGATACGCCTATGAAGACGCTCGGCTCTCCCAGGCCCACCTCCCCGGTGCGATGCACGATGACGCAGTCGGAGAGCGGCCACCGGGAACAGGCTTCGTCCGCGATCCTACCGAGCTCTTTCATGGCCATGGTCTCGTAGGCTTCGTAATGCAGGTATAACACCGATTTCCCCATGGACCCCCGGCGCGCCGTGCCAATGAACGAAAGCACCGCGCCGTCTTCCTTCGTCCCCACGGTCCGGATGAGCGCCGCGGTATCGAGGGGATTTTCCTGGATGAGTATCTTTTTCACGGTGCACCCCCTCTCACCCGCCGCTCACGGGCGGGAACATGGCGAGAATGTCGCCTTCCGCGAGCACGGTGTCGGGGCGGGCGTACTCCTCGTTCACGGCGTACAGGAGCGAGCCCTTCCGGGCCGCGAGGCCCTCAAAACTTACCGACAGCCTGCGCACAACCTCGTCGATCGTGATTCCCTCCGGGACGATGATTTCCTTTTCATCGAACCCGGCTGCGTCCCGCAGGGAGGCAAATGTTTTAATCGTTATTTTCATCCGGCTTTCCCCCTCCCGCGTCGCCGGGGCCCGGCCCGAGCTCGCGGTATTCCTGCACGGCCTTGCGAATATCAGGCCGCAGGTAAATGAGTTTCTTATACCATTTCCGCGCCTCTGCCGTCCGGCCCTGTTCCCTGAGCGAGCGCGCGAGCGCGAGGTACGAACCGGGGTCGCTGATATATTCCATCGAGTCGGCAAGGTCCCGGACACCCCGGGGATCCCCGCGCGCGGCCAGGAGCACCCCCCTCCCGAGGTACGCGCGCCCGTTCCACGGGTAGTACCCGAGCGCGCGGGAGTACAGGTCCCCGGCCGCCATCCCGCCGGCCTCGGACGCCGCGGCCGCGCGCGCGCTCCAGTAATCAGATGCCGCATAACGATATCCCCACCACCCCCAGGCCGCGAGCACCGCCGCGAGCGCGGCGGCCGGAACCCGGGACGGGACGCACACGCCTAAAACCGGCCGCGCGGATGACGCGACGAGCGCGAGCGCGGCGATAAAAAGGATCTTGCTGAAGGGAATGTAAAAGGGAAACGACCAGAGGCAAAACGGCAGGTAAATAAGCGGCACCAGCGCGATGAAGGAGGCGTGGTCACGCCTGCGCGCACGCGCGACACCCGCGTAAATCGCGGCCCCCAGCATCGAGAGAAACGCCGCCGCGGCCGGCATTCCCGAGTCGAAGGCTATCTCGATGAGGTCCGAATGGGCGTGGTCGATGTCGACCAGATGAGAAAGCTGGAAGCGGTCCAGGGGGACGCTGTTGATGTAGCGGCCCTGGTATTCCAGGTACCGGTACCCGAACATGCCCGGCCCCTTCCCCGCGACGCCCGCGTCCCCAAGCATGGAAAAGCCGGTCGCGTAGAGGACCCTGCGCTCGAACAGGGGTGTCGTGCGGGAGAGCGTAAAACTGTTGAGCACACGGTCCGATTGCGTCGAACCGCTCATGAAATGAAACGCAAAGAATGCGCCCGTGATGAGCACGATAGCGCCCAGGGATCCAAGGAGCCATGCGCGGGCCCGTTTCGGGGAAAATGGAATCATGAGCAGCATGGCGCACGCAAGCACGAACCAGGCGAGCCGGGAATAGGTAAAGTACACCGCGAGCCCCATGATCACGAGGGAGACGAGCATGAGCCGGTAGCGCCGGAGCGCGGTGAAGAAGGAAACGGAGAAAGGAAGCGCGAGCACCAGGAATTCCGAGAGGTAGTTCGGATTGTCCATGGACGCGACGACAGGATAATGGTACGTCTTGAAGAGCTCCCTTACTCCCCGGGGAACGTCGAACTCGAAAAAATACTGGAGCAGCCCCCAGCCGGCGAGCACGAGCGCCGCCGCGGTCACCGCCCCCGAGAGCGCGACGATTGGCTCGCGTGCATCCCCTTCCCCGTCACGCATCACTACGCGGCAGAAGACATAGAGCGCGGGGAACGCTGCCTCCAGGAGGACCGCGGTCGATGAGACCGCGCGGTTGGACGACACGATCCAGGAAACCAGGTAGAGCGAATAGAACAGGAGAACGAGAACGTCCAGAAGCGCGGGGCGCAGATAAATCCTTGAGCCGCGGTACAGCCCCCGGGCGCACCACCACGCGCCCGCCGCGAACATCACCCCGGCCGCGAGCAGCCTGGGGCCGTCGAATTCCGGGAGCCGATCCCATCCCACGAGGGGAACGAGCATGAAAACGACAAGCCCCGCCGGGAGGACCAGCGGGTTTCTCAGATAGACTTCGGGTTTGAATGAACGCAGCCGGGAAATGAGCGTCACCTCACTTCGCGCCGCGCTTCACCATGAAGATGTAGTGCTTTATATAGGGCTGGATTCCCTCTTCGTAGTCCGCTATGTCTATTTCAAGGGGATAATGGAGCACCGCGTCGAGCGACGATTTCGTGATTTCCTCGGCGCTGGTATCTATGAGGGTCTTGAAGCGCTTCACCACTTCCTTGTCGACGGCGTCGTGCACGCGCTTGTTCATGTCGGAATAGAGCTTGTAGAGATTCGTTTTCCGCTTGTTCTTTTTCTTGCTCACAGGCTTCGCGCTTTTCGCGGGCTTCGCGCTCTTCGCGGGTTTCGCGGGTTTCGCGCTCCGTGAAGCCTTTGCATCAATCTTTTTCTTTTCAGCCATTACGTGTTATACCTCAAACCGAAATAATCGGAGAGAATAGTTACCCGCCCCCGAGTTGTAAACAACAATTTTTCGCGGCAACTGCCTCCCCTTCGGGGTCCCCGCGGGCCCTGCGCCGGACGCATGGTCCGTGAAAGTGAGCCATTTTTTTCTTTCGGGCCTTCATGGTCCTGCCGACACTGTAATAGACACATCCGGTACAGGTACGAGGTATCATCATGAAATGCTCTAAATGCGGGACTTCGCTCAACAAGCTCAACCACTATTTCGTTCCGTCCCCGAACGGGAAGGACGGGCGGCGCTACTGCATCACGTGCGCCCGGGAAGAACGCATAATCACCCTGGTGTGACTCGTGCTCAGCCCAACAGGGCGCGCATGACCGCCAGGCTCTCCTCCACGGCGTCCGGGTCCCCCGAATCCGGGAGGCGGGAGCCGGTCATGACCGCGTAAGGCACCAGTTCCCTCACCACTACCGCGGGAAGAACCCCATCCGCTACCACGCCGCGCACGAAATTCGCGAACACCCGCACGGCGTCGCACAGCGCCGCCTCATCCGCAACCCTTGATCCGTCAAATGAATACGCGTCGATCACGTGCGGCAGGAGCACGTCGATGCCGCCCCAATCCAGGTGCGCGTGCAGTGCGTTCCCCGACCCCGCGGCGTTCATGATCTCCATAATGCCCACGGTCGCGGGGTCCAGTCCCAGATCCCCGGAGAGTATGTCCTTCTGTTCGTATGCAAGCGTCGACGGGTAACGCGAAATATACACCCGGGCTCCCGTAACCCGTGGTACGCAGGCGGGAATGATCGACCCGGCCTGCCTTGATCGGGACGGGAAGACCTTCACCTCCATCTCTCCCTTCCCCGTACCGTAAAAGCCGAAGCGCCTGAGCGACAGGCTCGTATAAAAGCCCATGGGCTCGAAGAGCGCAAAAAGCGTTTCCCTGACGAAGTCGGTGGCGTAGGAATGCGCGGCATGCGTGACCCCGCGCAGATCGAGCGCGCTGCGGTACGGGCGCGCGGAGAGGGCCGGCGCCATGAGGAGCGCAAGCTCGACCGCCGAGCTGTAGGGATTGGTTTCGAATGAATATATCCCGTGGCGCACCTGCCCGGGTGTGAACACGAGATCGTCCCCGTTTATGTCGAACGCCCCCAGCCGGAAGGAGTCTATGAATTTCTCCCAGTCGGAAACCAGGGGCTGGACCTCGGGCGTGGAGTCGATGAAGGCGGCGCCCCCCCGGACCAGGACCTCGCGCTCCGCGAGGAGCGCAGCGGCCAGGACCTGGCGGAGCAGGACATGATCGCAGCGCCGGGGTGCTATCTCTACCATGTCACCGGAAGTACGGCTTGAGCGCCTCGGGGATGTCGATGTTCCCGTCGGCGGTCTGGTAGTTTTCCATTACGGCGGCAAGCGTTCTCCCGGCAGCGAGACCGGAGCCGTTCAGGGTATGCAGGAAGGCGGCCTTCTCGCCCTTGGCCTTCCGGTAGCGGATGCGCGCGCGGCGCGCCTGGTAGTCGATGAAATTGGAACAGGAGGATATTTCGACGTAGCGGTCCAGTCCCGGCATCCACACCTCCAGGTCGTACGTCTTCGCCGATGACGCGGAGGTATCGGCGCTGCAAAGGAGGGAGACGCGGTAGTGGAGCTTGAGCCGCCTGAGGACCTCCTCGGCCGCGGCGACGAGGCTCTCAAGCTCGTCGTACGAGGTTTCGGGCTCCACGAACTTCACGAGCTCGACCTTCTGGAACTGGTGCACGCGGATGAGTCCGCGGGTATCCTTGCCGGCCGAGCCCGCCTCCCTCCGGAAACAGGATGACTGCATGGTTACATATTTGGGCAACTCCTCCTTGTCCAGGATTTCGTCGCGGTAGAGGTTCGTGAGCGGCACCTCGGCGGTGGGAATGAGGGAGAGCCCGTCCCGCTCGATGCGGTAGTACTCGTCCTTGAACTTGGGGAACTGGCCCGTCCCTATCATGCTCTCGTCATTGACGATGAACGGGCCGAATATCTCCGTGTAGCCGTGCTCTTTCGTATGGAGGTCGAGCATGAAGCTGATGATCGCACGCTCCATGCGCGCGGCCAGTCCCCGGTACACATAGAAGCGCGCCCCCGCGAGCTTCACGCCGCGCTCGAAGTCGAGAATGCCCAGGGTAGTGCCCAGGTCGTAATGCGGCTTCGGGACAAAATCGAACCTCGGCTTTTCCCCCCAGGTGCGCACCACGACGTTGTCGTCCTCGCCCTTCCCCTCCGGCACCGATTCGTGCAGCACGTTGGGAAGCGAGAGGAGCATATCGGTAAACCGCGCCTCGATCTCCTCGACCCTGGATTCCAGTCCCTTGATCTCGTCGCCCGCGCCGCCTATCTCCTTCATGAGCGCCGAGGCGTCCTCCCCCTTGCCCTTGAGCCTGCCTATCTCTTTCGAGACGCGGTTGCGCTTCTCGCGAAGCTCGTCGATCTTCTGGATGACCGACCGGCGCTCCTCGTCCACCTGTGTGAACGATGCGAGGTCGACGACCCCTTCCATGTTGCGCTTTTTTAGAATCGCGCGGATGTAATCGATGTTCTCTCGGATGAGCCTGGCGTCTATCATGGTCCTTACCCCCGGTGCGTTTTTGGGCACGCCCACGCTATCCGCGCGGACCGTTTTGTCAAGAAATGAACGGAAATTATTTTCGCCGTCCGGGAGGGTGTGAATTAATTTCGGATGTTTCGCATTGATAATCCATGAAAATGCTCATATTTTCATCCCCTCCTTCGTATCTATTTCATACGCTCCACGTTTTTCCTGGAGGAATATTGAATGCTGCGAACGAGCATCAACATGAGAAACGACATCTTCTTTAAGATTGGCATCGCTGCTGTCCGGCTCGGAATATCCCAACGCGAGGTCGTGATTATGCTTCTTAGCCGCATACGGGGCGATATCGATCACTTCCAGGGTGGCTTTACCCTAGTGAAGTACCAGCCGCGCGATCCCCGGAAGCTCTGGCACTGCTTTCCGATTTGCTTCAGGGAGGCGGAGAGTGAGCTTGTTGCGGATTTTCGTAAGCTCAGTAGGTTTTCTGTCTCCTATCTGGTGGCGATCGCCACGGATAGATATATGGAAGAGATGTTGCAGGGAAAGAAAAGCAGACATAACTATGTAAATTTTTCTCACTATGCCATCGGCCGGAGGATCGAAAATGGCATCATTTGCTGGGAATTGTACTGGGGAGACCCCGGCGACACGCCGAAGGGGAAAATACACCGCCGCACATAGTACTCATTTTCTCAAATACAAAATTCACACCCCGTCCGTGACGTGCGATCTCGGTCAATACGCCCGTGAAAGCTCCAGGCCTCCCGAGCGCCGCACGAAACCGTAATCGATGAAAGCCCGTGCGTAACCGCTCTCCTGCGAAGGGAGGGAATTGATGGTCGTCACCAGGACTGTGCGCACCGGGTTGAAATCGCGCGAGAGGAGCGCGCGGAACAGGCCCAGGTACCGGGGGATGGCCGGGGAATCCGGCGGCGCGTCAATCTCGCAGTCGCTGCCGTTCTTGCGCGCGGTGAGGACCAGGCGCGCGCCGTGAAACACGAGAAACGTGGAGGCCAGGCGCGGGGGCAGATTCCCCTTCAGCGCGTCCAGGCGCAGTCCGCAGGGGGATGCGGGATCAGCGGCGCTCATCCAGTAAACCGCGTCGTCGGGAAGCCCGGATGCGATCTCCCGCACGGCCTCCGGCGAGGCGAACTGCAGGCCGGGAACGCCCTCGAAAAACCTTCCCGACACGATCTCGCCCGAAAGCTCCATGAGGCGCAGCGCCCGGAAGACGCGCCCCCATTGCATGCAGGGAAGCTCGTGCGCGAGGAGCTCGCGGAATATCACCCCGTAGCGCGCCAGGAGCGTCCGCGCGCGGTCCCGCGCGAGCTCGTGCTCCTCCAGGGCATCGCGGTCGCGGCGCGCGGGAAGCGCGTACCAGCTTCCGGTCACGGGCCTCGTGGACGACCAGCGCCCCAGGCCCGCCCTTCTCCCCGGCCGCCGCCCGTGTGCGGTCGCGGCGTCCTCGGGGGTGAACTCGGTGAGGATGCCGCGGCGCAGGGTCGCGAAGGCGTCGTTGGTGACCTCCCCGCGCCACGCCGCGTCCCAGAGCTCCGCCGCGGCCCGCGCGGTGGGAAGTCCCATATTTCGCACAACGTCGAAAAACCCGTGGCGCCCCCCGCCCGGGGGCAGTATCGGAGCCCGTGCCTCGACTCCTTCGCTTCGCGGGACATCTTCCATAAACAGGTCGAGGTCCTCCGTGAACGCGAACGAGGCGCGCCTGTTCCCGCACCCGAACCAGACGAGCCCGCTCGAGGCGCACAGGCTGTCGAGCCAGGCCTGGTGGTACACGGAGAGCCGCGCGGGAAGGATGTGCTCCTCCCACGCCGCGGCGGGCGCGGGAAACCCGAAGAGCGTCTCGATATCATCCTGTAAATCCTCGATGCGCCCGCCGGGCGAGGCGAGGCCCTGCCAGGAAGCGAGAAAAAGGGGAAGCTGGTCGATCGGCCGCGCCTCGATGCGGGGCTCGCGCGCGCGTCGTGCCATGCGCAGCAATATTTCGAGATTGTCCGATACGCATACCTCCGTTTCCCCGGACTCCTCGCTGAACGAATCGATCACGACCTCGCCCCGTTCCGCGAGGGACGCGAGCAGCGCATCGAGCTCGCCGGACGGAAGCCCGAATATCGCGCCCAGGCGCCCCGGCCCGACCGGCCCGCAATACGCGAGCCATTGCGCGATGAGCTCATCGGGCCCGGTGGGCTCGGGGGCCGCTTCGCCCCGGGACGCGCGCGACTCCACGAGGGAGAGCGCCTCCCGCATGCGCGAATCGGTTTCCATGCCGCCAAAGGCCGTGAGGCACGCGGCAAAGTCCGTTATGCGCAATGCACCGGCGACGCGCGCCGCCGACTCCACCGAGATTACGGACCGCATCGGCGCGCCGGGCGGCGTAATCCACGCGAGCTTGTGTTCCTGTCCTTCGAGCATCGCGGGGAGCGCAATCCCGGAATCGCGCGCAACGGCCGCGTCGAGCGCCTCCCACTCGTCTTCGGGAATGAGGGTGCGCTCCTTCACCCAGTCCAGCGCCTCGTCGGCGGAACGCGGCGCGTACCCCTCCTCCGTGCGCGCGAGCCTTCTTGAAAGCAGCGCGATGATCTCATTGGGAATCCTGGGGCGCAGGGAGGACGAGTACAGTATCTCACGGATGAGATCTCCCCTGAGGCTCGAGGTTTTTCCGCCCGCGGGGGCGTCGTCCTGGTACATGTAATGGTTCGTCTCGCGCCATATCACCCCCGAGGCGAAGGGGGAGGCGCTTTTCGTGAACGCCTCACTCACGCGGATCGTGCCATTCTGCACCTCTGCGAGCAGCTCTTTGAGATGCTCCAGGTCGAACTCGTCCCCCATACAGGAGCGCCAGGTTTCGATGAGAACGGGAAAATCCTCGAAGCGCATGGTCGCGTCCAGCACCCGCTTCGCGCGCAGCCTTGTGAGCCACAAGGGCACCCTTTTCCCGAAGCCCGCACGCGGCAGCACGAGGGCGCGTCCCGCGTTTTCCCTGAACTGCGCCCCGAAGAAGCCCGTGTGCTCGAGCTTCGCGCGCAGCAGCCGTTCAAGGTTCTCGGGGGTGACGAGGGAAAGCATATCGGCAGCCGTGGTCTTATGCGGCAGTATTACCAGGATGCACTCGTTTCCGGGAAAGGTCTCGAGCGCGTAGCCGAAGCGCTCCTCCCACGCGGCCGCGAGCGCGAGGGCGAAGGGGCGCGTGAGCCTTCCGCCCCAGGGCAGGTGAAGGACGACCTGTCTCCGCTGGAGCGATCCCATCGTATCGTCCAGGTGCTCGGCCACGATGTGCCTCCGGTGCGGCAGCGGTGTCCCCGTGGCCTCCCGCTGGCGTTTCAGGAACGAGACGAGGGTTTCGGCCGCGCCAGGGTCCATCGCGTATTCCGATTCAAGCTCGCGGGCGAACATCGGGTCTTCGAGCGCGGAGTCGGCACGCTCGAGGAATGTCCCGATGCGCTCGGACGCGTGAAAGTCACGGTTCGCCTCCTCGGCCTTCCAGAAGGGCATGATGCCGGGCTGGACGGCGGCGGGCGCCACCTCCACGTCGCTGTGCGAGATCTTCATGATGCGCCAGACCTGCGTGCCCAGGGCGAAGGTGTCTCCGGGCTTGCGCTCCCACACGAACTCTTCGTCCAGTTCGCCGATCTTCGCGCGCGTGTCCTGTGTGCGCAGGTCGAAATAGCCCCGGTCCGGAATGGTGCCGCCCGACGAATAGATGAGGCGCTGGGACCCCTCCCGCGCACGCACCGTATTGTCGACGCGGTCGATGTGGACGCGGGGTGCGAGGTCCGGGAGGCGCGTTCCCGCATAACGCCCCGCGAGCATCTCAAGCACGAGGTCGAACTGGCGGCGCGGGAGCTTCCGGTACGGGTACGCGCGCGTGATGAAGGCGAACAGGGCGTCCACGTCCCAGGGCTCGACCGAGGTCATGGAGAGCAGCACCTGGGCGAGCACGTCCAGCGGGCATTCCACGGGGCGGACCGGCTCGATGTCGCGCGCGGCGATCGCGCGCGCGGTGACCGCCGCGGCGACCAGGTCCATGCCATGCAGCGCGTAGATATCGCCCGCGCTCTCCTCCCCCACCCGGTGCCCCGCGCGCCCCACCCGCTGCAGTGCCGAGGCCACCGAGTAGGGCGTGCCCGCGAGCACGACCCTGTCGAGCGCGCCGATATCGATCCCGAGCTCGAGCGAGCTCGTCGCGACGATCGCGCGCAGCTCCCCCGCCTTGAGGCGCTCCTCCACCGCGAGGCGTATCTCCCGGGAGAGGGAGCCGTGGTGCGCGTAGGCGAGGTCCTCCCCCGCGGCCTCGTTCATGAGGCGCGCGGCCTTCTCGGCGTGGCGGCGGCTGTTGGTGAATACGAGCGTCGAGCGGTGGGCGCGCGCGATCCCGCACAGCTCCTCCGCGAAACGGGGCCAGAGCCCCTCGTCCCCGGGGGCGTCGCCGCCCCGGGCGTCGTGCACCGTTATGCGATACTTCTTGTCGTCCCCCGCGCCCGCGACGGCCACGCGGCGCGGCGCTCCCCCCTCCCCGAATCCCCCCACGAAGGCGGCGACCGTTTCGACCGGTCTCACGGTCGCGGAGAGGGCGATGCGCTGGAACTCCCCGGCGAGCGCGGCCAGGCGCTCAACCGCGGTCACCATGTGCGTCCCGCGCTTGGACCCCGCGACAGCGTGCACCTCGTCCATGATCACCGTGCGCACCCCCGCGAGGATCCTCCTGCTGTTGGGCGAGGTAAGGAGTATGTTCAGGCTCTCGGGCGTGGTGATGAGTATCTCGGGGGGCTTCCGCAACATGGCGCGGCGCGCGTCGGCCGGGGTGTCGCCGCTGCGCGTCAGGGCGCGGATATCCGGAACGGGAAGGCCGCCCCGTTCGAAACGTGAGCGTATCTGCGCCAGCGGGGCCTCGAGGTTTCGCCTTATGTCGTTGTTGAGCGCCTTGAGGGGGGAGATGTAGAGCACCCTGGTCTCCCCGACGGGCCAGGCGCCCGTAACCAGGCGGTCGATCGCCCACAGGAACGCGGCCAGGGTCTTTCCCGTCCCCGTGGGCGCGGTGACGAGCACATGGCCGCCCGCCGCAATTTCGCGCCAGGCGAGCGTCTGCGCCGCGGTGGGTTTGCCAAGGGTTTCCGCGAACCATTCTGCAACGAGCGGGTGGAAGCGGGAGAGTGAATTTTTCTGTCCGGCGGATTTCGTCATGGTATGGCAATCCTGAAAATCATGGATTCGTATCGGCGAAGCCGCGCATGGTCACTTTTTTCTGAACCGTATCGTGTAGGTCGTGCCGCCCTCGCGCGAAAGCTCGATGGTCCCGTCTATCTGCTGCACGAGCAGCGGCGCGAGCGACAGGCCGAGCGATTTCGTCTTCGATAAATCCACATCCACAGGAAGACCGATCCCATTGTCGGACACGACGAGCTCCAGGGTGTCGTCCGGCAGGTTGTGGAAACTCACCCTGACGAACCCCCTGCGGGTGAGACCGCGGGGAAAGGCGTACTTGAAGGCGTTTGAAAGGAGCTCGTTGACAATGAGCCCGCAGGGTATGGCCTGCTCGATCGTGAGGTTCACCTGTTCGCAATCGACGCTGGGCGGCGGGACGTCGCCGCGCGCCGCGCTCCTGAAAAGCTCCCCCGTGAGGGAGTTGATGTACGAGCTGAAATCGATGCGCGAAAGGTCCCGGGACTGATAAAGCTTTTCGTGTATGAGCGCCATCGACCGTATGCGGTTGCGGCTGTCGTTGAAGTGCTCCCTGACCTCCGGGCTGTTGATCGTGCGCTCCTGGAGGTTCAGCATGCTGATGATGACCTGGAAATTGTTCTTCACCCGGTGATGGATCTCTTTCAGCATGATCTCCTTTTCGCGCAGGGAGGCGACGAGCCTCTCCTCCGCGTCCTTGCGCCCGGTGATGTCCTCCTTGACCGCGACCATGTGGGTGATGTCCCCGGACGGACCCCGCACCGGCGAGATGAGGGCGGATTCCCAGTAAAGCTCCCCATTCTTTTTCCTGTTCCGGAATATCCCCTGCCAGGTCGCCCCGGAAAGGATGGTCATCCACAGGGTCCTGTACTCGTTCGGGGAGGTAAATCCCGATTTCAGGATGCGGGGGGTTTTCCCGACGACCTCGTCGGGGAGGTACCCGGTAATCTTCGTGAATTGCGGGTTGACGTATTCGATGCTTCCCGATGCGTCGGTTATGATGATAGCCGTGGGGCTCTGCTCGACAGCGCGGGAGAGCTTGGCCAGGTCCTCCTGGGCCTTCCTGCGCGCGGTGATGTCCACGCTGAAACCGATATAGGAATCCCCGTTCAAACGCACCGCCTCGACCGCCACGTAGATGTGGGTGCCGTCCCTGCGCGCGACGGTGAAAGAACCGGACCCCGTTCCCTTCGACCCAAGCTCTACGAAGCTCATGACGCCCGCCTCGCGCGACTCGGGGGCAAGCAGCTCCGTGAACGACATGGAGAGCATTTCGTCCCTTGTGTAGCCGGTGGTCGCGCACGACGCGGGATTCGCCTCGATGAACCGTCCCGTGGTATCTATCACGAACACCCCCAGGGGCGCGTTTTCCAGGTAGGTCCTGTACCGTTCCTCGCTCTCCCTGAGCACCGTGAGCGCGGCCTCCCTCTGGGACTCCGCGTGCTTTTGCCCCGTAATATCCGTGAACATGCCGAAGGAGCCCATGAACTCGCCATTCTTGCTCTTCAGCGCGCGGCCCGAAACGCTCAGGTGCACCACGCCCCCGTTCCTGTGGAGGAACCGGCGCTCGTATACATCGTGCATACCCTTTTCCCGGCGATCCATCTTCGCGGCATGATCGCCCAGATCGTCGGGGTGCATGAACGCGGTCACCTTCTTCCCTATCATTTCTTCGATGGAATAACCCAGCATCCCGGCCATGCGCGGGTTCACGAAGGTGGTCAGCTGGCCGGCGTCTATCATCCAGATGCCCTCCTGGCTTGTCTCGACCACCCGGCGGTAGCGCTCCAGGCTCCACGCCAGCGCCTCCTCCGCGCGCCGGCGCTCGGAAATATCCTGCGCCATGGACAGGTAGCCCAGGAAGACGCCCCCCTCATCCATAAGCGGCGTATTGTGCCACTCGCAGCAGATGGTGCGTCCGTCCTTCGTCACGTTTTCGTTCGTGTTGTGGGCGGACATGTCCCCCTGGCGCATCCGCCGCTGTATTTCCCTGACCCGGTCGTGCACCCGCGGCGGCACGAAGAGATCGATGGGGCTCTTCCCCATCACCTCCTCGCGGGAAAACCCGAAAATGCGCTCCGCGGTATTGTTCCAGAAGCTCACGTTGAAATTGACGTCGTGAAGCACGCAGGCCAGCGGCATCCGCTCCATAATGAGCATCAGCCGCCCGAGCAGCGCGTCGCGCTCGACGGTGATGCGCCGTTCCTTTTCGATCGCGGCCTTCTGCGCGGTGATGTCCCGCGCGGCGCCCACGATCCCGGTCACTGCCCCCTTTTCGTCCCTCACCGGGGACTCGTTTATTTCGAGCCACAGCCTGCCGCCGTTTTTATGGTAAACCTCGAGCTCGTAGGGCCGCTGCCGGTTCCCGGTACGGATCGCCTCCGCGGTGAGCGTGACCCCCTCCGCGTTCACCGGGTTATCGGTAAGTATCTCCGTCCATTGCCGCATCATCTCCGCCGGTGTCCAGCCGAGGATGGGAAGACTTTGCGGGCTCACGTACTGAAAGCGGTTGTCCGTGTCGTGCAGGTAGAAGAGATCGATGCTATGCTCGACGATGTGCCGGACCTGCCGCGCGCGCTCCTCCAGCTCTTTTTCCGCGCGCAGGCGCGCGCCGATATCGCGCGTGGCCCCCTGGAGGCCTATTATGTTCCCCCGCGCGTCCGTGAGCCAGGAAGTGATCACCTCGACGTCTATGAGCGCGCCGTTCTTCGTAAACTGCTTCACCCGCACCGTGCGGTGGAGCGCCCGCGCCTCCGGCGGGAGCGCGAGCTCTTTCAGTATCTCCTCACCCATTTCCTTCGCCTGTTCGGGCGGGATGTAGCGATCCAGGGGAATGTCGAGCACCTCCTCCGGGGTCCAGCCCGTGAGCGCGGTGACTGAGGGGCTCACGTAGGTGAAGCGCCCGTCCAGCGTCATGGTCCAGATGACGTCGCTCGAATTTTCCGCGAGCAGGCGGTACCTGCGCTCGCTCTCCCTGAGGCGCGATTCCATGGAGTGGCGGAAGAGCGCCGAGTCGATGTTGGAGTAGAGCTCGCGCTCGCTCACGGGCTTGCAGACATAGGAGTGCGGCCTGGTGTCGCGCGCCCTCCCGACGGTCGCGTCGTCGGCGTTCGCGGTGAGGTAGATCACCGGCACATCCTGTTCGGCACGTATACGCTCGACGGCTTCGATGCCGTCCATGCGGCCCGCGAGCTGGATGTCCATGAGTATGAGGTCGGGGCGCTCGGCGCGGGCTGCGGTTATGGCGGCCTCACCGGTCGTGACGGGCGGCGCCACGCGGTACCCGAAATGCTCGAGCATCATTCGGATTTCGGAGGAGATGATGAGCTCATCCTCGACAATGAGAATCTTTGCGGGATCCATGTTCAATTGGAGGCGCCAGGGCGCAGATATCACCCCCGGCAGTCTTATATAAAGTGTATCGCAGAACCCGGAAATGTCAAGCAGGGGCGCGGCGCGGATAATGCTTGCGGGCCGGGCGGAAAAGCTATATATTGAACATACGATCACGAAAGGACGGCTGACATGGAAGATACCTCGTACGATCTCATCATCATCGGCGGGGGCCCGGCGGGGCTCTCGGCGGCGCTGTACGCGGCGCGGGCGCGCCTGAAAACCCTGGTGCTCGACCGGAACCCGGCCGCGGGGGCGCTCGGCTCCGCGGACAGGATCGAGAACTATCCGGGCATCCGCGGTCCCGTCCGCGGGGACGAGCTGCTCGGGATCATGCGCGCCCAGGCGGAGTCCTTTGGCGCCCGGATAGAAAAAGACCAGGTATACGGTGTGGATGTATCGGCGCAGCCCATATCGGTCTTTACCTCCGGGGCGACGCTCACCGCGCGCGCGCTCGTCATCGCGACCGGGTCCATGGGGCGCGCCGCGTCCCTCAAGGGCGAGGCCGAGTTCACCGGCAAGGGCGTGAGCTACTGCGCGGCCTGCGACGCCGCGTTCTACAAGGACCGGCCCGTCGCGGTAGCGGGCGCCTCCAGCGAGGTCATGGACGAGATCGACGCGCTCGCGAAATTCGCCCGGCCCATACACTTCATCACGCGCGAGAGGGAACTCCCGGCGGAATTACGCGAAGAGCTCGGGCGCGCGGGGGACGTGCGGGTCCTCGCGGGCGCGCGCATCGAGGATATCCGCGGGAACGAATCGGTCCGCGAAATTTCCGTCGTGCTCCCGGAGGGAAAACGCGAGGACATCGCCGTGGACGGGGTCTTCCTCTTCCTGCACGGCAACAAGCCCATCACCGATTTTCTCTATGGCGCGATCGAGACCACCCCGGAGGGATGCATTCGCGTGGACCGCGAGACCATGGCGACATCCGTACCGGGCGTCTACGCGATCGGGGACGTCACCTGCAAGAGGGTGCGGCAGGTCGTGCTCGCCTCCGCGGAGGGCTGCCTCGCCGCGCTCGCCGCGGAACAATACCTCAACCGCGGCGCGCGCATGGCCTCGCAGTGGAGCCATTAGGGGGCGCGATCGTGCGCTAATAATGCACGGAGAAGCCCGTTTCCACGCCGGAAAAGCGCTCACGCGTTTCGCCATTATCGATTTGATACGATCTCCAGCCAAACGAAACGCGGACCGTAGTCATGTCGCAGGTGAGCAAGGCGTTGTACTCGAACGCCCGCGCGAAATCGCTCCTTTTCATCACCGGAACGAAATTAATTCCGCCCTCCACCCCCATCGGCTTCAGGAGATCGTTCTTCCAGAATCGATGAAACAAGGGTTCGGAAAAGAAGAATCCGACCAGCGGACCATTCAACTCCCTGAAATAATACGCCCCTTCCGTGTTTCTATTTTGGAGTAAAAACAGATGATACCCGGCGCGCACCCCTACCACGAGCGGGCGGCCGTATCCGCCGAAAAAATCCTCCCTTCGGGCCACGGTCACGTTTAATCTGTGCACCAGGATATCGATTCTGGGATCCCCACGAGTTTTAAAGAGGTATCCGGTGTAATCGGCCGACAATCCGAAACTCGGGCCGGCGTTTTGAAAATAATACCCCGCCTCCGCCCGTCCCCCGAGAAGCCTCACCGTGCTGTCGACGTAATCGAGATAATCGCTTTCGCCTTGTGCGTATAAAAATCCCAGCTTCACATACCGGTCGCCGGATGCGGGGGCCCGTACGTCAACCGCCGGAACGGTGACGGTTCTAACCCCCGGGGATTCGATTTTCGGTTGAGCAACGATCGCCGAATGTTCCGCTCTTCGCGGTTCGGGCGTTTGAATCACCCTGTTCTCCGGATCGTCGATCAGCTCGTACAGGCTCATGTAGAGGTCTTTTGCCTCACTGTTGGCCGGATCGAGCATTACGGCCCGCTGTACCAGGCGGTAAGCGTCTGCGAAACGATGCCGGCTCAATTCCTCCTGCGCCTGAAGGGTCAAACGGTGTGACAATTCCACGGTCTCATCCGCCCCGGCCGGCGATATCCCGCCTATCGCGCTAAAGCATATCAAAACCCCTATGACGCGCGCCGTCCAGCTTTTCAATTCTCATCCGCTCCCTGCTGTCACGTGAAAATTTTTTCCCGCGTGTGCTGCGCCGGCATTACCGCGATCACCTTACCAATGAAAAAAGCGCCGCGCCGACCCTTTTGCCGAACAAGCCTTCCATGATCGGGATCAGGATGTCGGATTGATTCATGCCGGCCTGCCGGCATTCCTCAAGGTACTCCGCGGCGCCGACTATCATCGCGATGGGCGGAATCCTTTCGCCGCGTAATTTGCCCGGGTAACCGCTTCCGTCGTAACGCTCATGATGATAGAGCGCACACTCCGAAATATCCTCCGGCAAACCCGCGTCGCGCAGAATTTTTGCGCCGTGCGCCGGATGCGTCTTGATGATTCCAGACGCCTCCGCGTGATCATCGATGAGGCCGCAGCTCCCCTCCATGTCGATCCGGCCCTTTACGAGAAAGAACCCTATATCGTGTACGAGAGCCGCTCTTTTCACAAATACGGGATCGCTCTCGCCGATAATCGAGGCCATGCGATACGCGTTGTCCGCCACCCGAAATGAATGGCCTTTTCTTCCTGTCTTCACATCGATGATTTTCGCCAATATAAGGAAGATGCCGTCGGGATCGCCCCCGCCCTTGTGCTCCATTATCATCCCGGACGCGCCTCTCACTTCCGCGGGCAGCCCGTCCGCATGCGTTAGCAGTGGAAGGTCGAATTCACCGGTACGTTTTTCAACGTCGAATTTCCCTTTTCCGGTTCCTTTCCTGATCGCGGCCTCGATGTTCGTTTTAATCTCTTCATTCAGGTAGCCGATATAGCCTTCGAGAATCTCCGCGGTCAGGGAGCCCCTGGCGATAGCGCCCAGGAGCTCCCGCAGCCTGTTGGCGCGCACAATTTCCGGATAAAAATCCTTGTCCATGTTCCGGTCCTCATCGATCAGGGGCATGTCGGCGAGAAGCTCCTTGAATAAACGCCTCCTCTTTCCGCGATAGGAGACGAATGCAACGATTCCCATAAAGAGGAACGCGACCGCGCCCCCCGTGATCAACGCCGTCCGCAAAAATCCGTCCAGCCTCGCTTCGCTTCTTTGCGCCTCACCGCGCACGTGCGCGTTGATTTCGTCGATCGTCCTGAGCTTCCGGAGCAGGGCCTCATCCTCCCCCCCAACGGTCAGCGCCCGGGCATAGAGCCTTCGCGCCTCCGGCAGGTCGTCGCGCTCGTATTCGATATCCCCCTGGCGCAGCAGCGCGTTGTAAAAAACCTTTTTCAGCTTTTTATTGTTCTTATCGTGAGCGTACGACTTTTCGAAATCCTCGATGGCCGCGCGGTAATCGGACTGGATATATTTTCGCAGCCCTTCCTGAAATATCGCGTCATCCACCTTTTCATGGCCACTCGCGGCGAAAAGGGCGCATGCCGTCGCAATGACGAAAACGCCCCCCATAGCCCACCGCAACAATCCCCCTTTCATGAAACAACCTCCCCGCATTGAATCCCGATTCTATCTGTACGCGAATTTGCAGACCGTAATTCTCCCCCTTGAATTCCAAAAAAGGCGCTCACTACCTCAATCACGCATCCGAACCCTTCATCTACCTGGGCGGGTTATTGATGAGATACGGAAACCCGTTATTGACGTCGGGATCGACCGCCCAGATTGCCGGGTCCCATCCCGAATACGTCGTCCACTCTTTCATCTCCGCCGGCGTTTTTCGCGTGCCGAGGGCGTTATCTGTCAATCCCAGTCCAGTGGCGGCATCGAGGAGTGTGCCGCTGTAATAGCTTGCAATAATTCTATCGGAATTGTTCACAGAGCCAAGAAGTCCTCCAATATTGGCAGAGGTGCCGCTGGTTCTGGTAATATCACCCGTTGCATAACAATAGCGGGTATAATTGGTAGTACCTCCTGTAATTCCACCGCCATTTGCGATGCTTTTAATATTTGCTTTTGAATAACAATTCTCAAACGGGCTATTCGAGGAGCCTGCAATGCCGCCGACATAATATCCTCGTGTGGCGGAAATATCACCTTCAACATAACAATAAAAAACCGACCATTGAATCTCTGCGCGGCCTGTGATTCCACCTAAATAATATGCCAAGGTTGCTGAAGTATTGCTTACGGAGGCTTTTACACTGCACTTAACGACATTACTATGGGTAGTAGGAGTCGTATTAGGACCAAGCCATCCTACCAGGCCTCCCGTAAATACAGCTACGCTGGAGGTCGAAATTATCGTTCCGGAAACATGGCAATTACTGAGCATTGCCTTTCCTGTGCCATCCTGATTAAACTGCCCGGCAAGAGCGCCAATATACGCGCCGCCTGTTATAGCGCAATTCGAGATGGTAAGATTTCTAATGACACTGGTTCCCTTGATAAATCCGAAAAGACCCTGATAATTTGCGGCGGTGTTTATCCTCAATCCTGAAATTGTATGCCCGTTACCATTGAAGTTACCGCTGAAAAAATCAGTGTCCGATGCGCCGATCGGAATCCATGGAGAATATCCCGAAAGATCGATATCGGCCATCATACTATATGATTTTGTTTTATCCCATCCGTTATATTTCGGATCGGCGCTTCCTCCCCGAACCGCATTAAGGTCGTCCGCCGTATAAATCAGAAAATTTTCGATGGAGCCAACGACACTTGGTATCGCTTTGACAACGAGAGCTGAGGAGCGGTTGCCGGCGGTATCAACACAGATTATTGAAAAAGCATACTCAGTAATTATATATATATTACCATTCGTCTGCACGTACGGATTGACGAGACCGGTCGCGGTGAAAGTCCGCACTCCCGGATCGATGGAATTTACCGCCGCCCCGTCGGGCGTCCAGCTTATCTCGATATGATCGAGGTCCGGATCGGACGGATCATCCCAATTCAGGGTAATCTGCTGGTTGTCTTCAATGATACCGGTGATCTCCACCGGCCCGGGGGGGGTCTCATCGATTCTTTGCGTTACGGTGACGGGCGCGGATTCATTTCCGGCCTCATCGACGGCGATGAGCGTAAACGTATAATTAATGATGTTATTCAATCCGGTTGCGCTGAAGGTCCGGACACCGGCCGCGACTATCCGTTCGGTCGCGCCGTCGGGCGACCAGGTGATCTTGATATGATCAAGGTCGGCATCGGCGGGATCGGTCCAGTTAAGGATTATGCTTCCGTCGCTCGTGGCCACGGAATCGATCATGATCTCGGACGGAGACACTATATCGATATGGGGAACGAGGATCGAGATGGCGGTCTCGTTTCCGTCATCGTCGACGGCCGTTAGGGTGAACGTATAATCGGTATCATAGATACTCATGCCGTCCGCCGTGTACGTCTCCTGGCCCCCGGCGACCGTCACCCCTGTCTCTCCCCCGGGCTCCCAGCTGATTATCACGTGATCGAAATCGCCGGTTGGCGGGTCGGTCCAATTGATGGTGATCTGGTCCGGGCTCGACACCGTGCCGCGGAAGTCAAGCGCAAGCGGGGGTACAAGGTCCCGGGGTCTTGCCGTTACCGCGACGGGGGCCGCTTCGTTCCCGGAATCGTATACGCCGGTCAGGGTAAAGGTATAATCGGTTCCGTTGGTCAGAGCCGACGCGATGAAGGTTTCCGTGCCCTTAGGTACGGTCTGCACCGACGTTCCATCGGGCACCCAGCTTATCTTTACATGATCGAAGCCGGCATCGGCCGGATCGGTCCAATTGATTATTATCTGTGTGTCATCCGGTGTGATCGAATCAACGTGAACCGGGGAGAGGGTGCCCGGACCCCCAGGGGTCGTATCGGCAAGAATAATCGGATTGGTCTCATGTACATACCCGCACGATGTGGATAAGGACGATATCGCTGCGAGCGAACACAGGTAAAGGGCCAGGTATTTCGCTTTCATGAAGCACCTCCACGGCTATCACGCAACCGTCCGCATTTCGAGCGGAGATCGTTCTGGAAAGCCCCTTTAGAAGAGGATTATCCAGGTTGCGACAGGCTTCAATAGCGCGTTTGCTCCATTCCCCGAACAGCGATGGTTTGTATTTGTTACTTTATGTTCGCTATGTTTATACCATTTGACTGCGGCAAAGTGAAAATGCGCCGTAATCGGGCGGGGTAAGACGGAGACAAAGGGAGGGACCATGACACTTTTTGCTCTCGTTGAGTCCTCCGTACGCTATTTTTTAAGGTGATAATTTCCTTTCCATAACATCCTGTACCAAAATAATCCAACCGGGCTTTTTTTGCAAGTGGAAAAGCAATTTTTTCAAAATTATTTAATGAGTGTGACATTTTACGGGGAGATAGGCGTAAATGGGCATACCTCGCCCCTGGTTTGGTGTGCGCGCGGATGATAGATGCCTAATGCGAGGCGGTGCGGCGGAGTATTTTTGTGGGTGAGGCTCTTGTAGGGGGGTTTTCGGTGTCCCCCCAGTAGAATTCCCAGCACAGAATTCCCCCTGTGCTCCTTTGGCCGATGGCATAATGGGGGAACCGAACATAATTATGCCTTCCGGCCGAATCGCGCAGCAGCTCGTGCAAGTAGCGCTTCGTCGCGATGGCAACCAGATACGAGACCGAGAACCGGCTCAACTTACGGAAATCCGAAGCGAACTCATTCTCATTCTTCCTGAAGCGAATCGGAAAACAATGCCATCGTTTCCAGGGATCACGGGGCTGATACCTCACCAGAGTAAACCCTCCCTGAAACCGATCTATATCGCGCAAAACGCGCTTCAGGAGCATAATGACGACAGCCTGGCGGCTTGTTTTGAGCTTTGCCGCGGCAAGGGCGATATTCACGAAGACGATGTGGCTCATGTTTATAGAAGTGCGAAGCATTCCGTATCCTCCGGGACAAAACTGAGCGTCCGGAGTGAATACGAACGGGGAATGAAAAATATGAACTGTTTTCCCGGCGGGGATCCTGGCGCCCGAAAAATAATTCACACCCGATTTAATTGGCCGTTCAATGGTAGCGTCGACACCGATATTCCCCTCCCTATGTGAACCACCGGTGCGATTCCGGTCGTTTTTCGATTGCATTCAGACTTTACCCCGCTATCCTGTCCCCATGCCGAAACACCGTAAAGAGAGCGCTCCCGCACACGACTGGACCGTACACGCCGCCCGTGCCGCGCGCGGCATCCGCAGGCGCGTGCTCGCGCACACCGTGAAGAACAACGGGGGCTACCTGAGCCAGGCATGCTCCTCAGCGGAGCTCTTCGCGACCCTGTATCTCAGGGTGCTCAACCTGGGACCGGTCGCGAAACCCATCGTGCCGCCGCGCTTCCCGGGCGTGCCGGGACCGGGCAATCCGGACTACCGGACCGGGGCCGCCTTCCACGGCGCGCGGGCGCCGGAACGCGACCGCTTCTACCTGTCCCCTTCGCAGTACTCGCTCGTCCTCTACGCCGCGCTCATCGAGGCGGGGCGCATGGACGAATGCGGACTTGACGAGTTCAACAAGGACGGCGGCGTCGTCGAGATGATCGGCGCCGAGCATTCCCCGGGGATGGAGATCATGACCGGTTCCCTGGGACAGGGACTCAGCCAGGCGGCCGGGATCGCGATGGGCCGCGCCCGCGCGGGCGAGACCGGGCGCACCGTGGTCTTCATGTCCGACGGCGAGTTCCAGATAGGCCAGACCTGGGAGGCCGTGCAGGCGATGTCTTTCCACGGCCTGGGCTCCATGCTCGTATTCGCCGATATCAACGGCTACCAGTGCGACGGGAAGATGGACTCGGTCATGAACATCGAACCGCTGGAGGGGAGACTCGCGTCGTTCGGGGCGCGCGTCCTGCGCATCGACGGGCACGACATCGAGGGGATCGCGCGCGCCAGCTCCCTCCCGCCCGACGGCCGCCCCCTGTTCGTCCTCGCCGACACCGATCCCTGCCGGGGGATCGAGCTCCTGCGCTCCCGGTATCCAAAGTTCCACTACCTCCGCTTCACGGGCGACGATGAGCGGGAGCGTTATGCGCACGCGCTCGAAGAGCTTTTCGGGGAGGGACACTAGGCCATGGAAATTCTTTCCCGCGTGCACGCGCGTCACCTGGTCGAGTGGGCCAAGGACAGGCCGGATGTGCTCGTCCTCTCGGCCGATCTCACGAGCTCCACGGAGATAGACCTCTTCCGCGACGCGTACCCGGACCGCTTCCTCTCCATGGGAATCGCGGAGCAGAACATGCTCTCCTTCGCGGGGGGGCTCGCGCGCCAGGGATTCACGCCCCTGATCCACACCTTCGCGGTCTTCATTTACCGCCGCGCCCTGGACCAGATCGCGATGTCGGTCGCCTACCCGAACCTCCCGGTGAAAATGTTCGGCTTCCTCCCGGGCATCACCACCCCCGGCGGCGCGACGCACCAGGCGATCGAGGACATCGCCGTGATGCGCGCCCTTCCTAACATGACGGTGCTTGAAGCGGGCGACGCGACGGACGTGAAGAGCGTGCTCGACGCCGCGTACGGGGTGCCCGGCCCGGTCTATGTGCGCATGCTCCGCGGGGAAATCCCCCGGCTCTTCGACGAGACCAACCCGCTGCGCGTGGGCGAGGCGCGCGTCATAAGCCGGGGGACCGATATCACCCTTCTCTCGTCTGGAATCTGCACCGAGGAGGCGATGCGCGCGGCAAAAGCGCTCGCCGCGAAGGGCGCCTCGATCGAGCACCTGCACGTCACCACCCTGAAGCCCTTCGACGATCCGCGCGTGCTCGACTCAATAGCCAAAGCCGGTCGCGGGGTCATCACCATGGAAAACCACACCGTGATCGGGGGCCTGGGCACCGCCGTCGCCGAGCTCATCGCCGCGCACGGTCTCGCGAAGAGGCTCGTGAAACTGGGCCTCAAGGACACCTTCGCGCACGGCGCGAGCCTCCCCTATTTAAAGAAGGAATACGGGCTGGACGCGATGAGCCTGGTGCGCGCCGTGGAAACGCTACTGGACGCGCGCTTCGCCGTCACCGAGTCCGACCTCGCCGGAATTTACCTGGCCCCCGTGCACAGCGCGGCCAAGGCCGAGGCCCTCTAGGCGGCGCGCGATGATACGCGAGCTTGTGGAGTTCCAGTCGCCGCCCGGACTCTCCTCCGGGGAGCGCTTCCGGGTGATCTACCGGCTGGAAGGCAGTGAGGACGAGGCCCTCGCGCGCGCGAGGGACATCTGCCTGGAGCAGACCGTGGAATTCCCCGACGATCTCATCCCGGAGGGCTTCATACGCGATTCGGTGCTCGGGCGGATAGAATCGTTCGGGAAGGGGGCGCACGGCTCGTTCGAGGCGGTCATAGGCTTCCCCGTGGAAACGGCCGCGGGCGAGCTCACCCAGCTCCTGAACGTCGTCTTCGGGAATATCAGCATCAAGCCGGGCATTTTCGTCCAGGCTCTGGACCTCTCCGCGTCGCTCTACGCGCGCTTCACGGGTCCGCGGTTCGGAATCGCCGGCCTGCGCCGGGTCCTGGGAGCGGAGAATCGGCCCCTGCTCTCGACGGCGCTCAAGCCCATGGGCCTCACCGCGCGGGGGCTTGCCTCGCTCGCCGGGCGGTTCGCCCTGGGCGGCATCGATCTCATCAAGGACGATCACGGCCTCACCGACCAGCCCTTCGCGCCCTTCGAGGAGCGCGTCGCGCGGTGCGCGCAGGCCGTCATGGACGCGAACCGCGAAACGGGGATGCGCTGCCTCTACGCCCCCAACGTCACCGCCCCCGCCCACCTGGTCGTCGCGCGCGCCCGTTATGCGAAAGAAGCGGGCGCGGGCGCCCTGCTCGTCGCGCCCGGCATCACGGGACCGGACGCCATGAGGCTCCTCGCGGCGGAGAATGATATCGGACTCCCCATCCTCGCCCATCCCGCCCTCCAGGGGAGCTTCGTCATGGGGGGGAACGGCATTTCGCATTACTGCATTTTCGGCCAACTCGCGCGCCTCGCCGGTGCCGACGCCTCGATCTTCCCCAACTTCGGGGGACGGTTTTCCTTCAGCCGTGACGAATGCGGCTCGATCGCCCGCGGCTGCAGGGAGCCCATGGGTCCCCTTGCCCCCATCTTCCCCTCCCCCGGCGGCGGCATGACGCTCGAAAACGTCCCCGAGATGCGGGAATTCTACGGGAACGACGTGGTCTACCTCATGGGGGGCGGACTTTTCCGCCATTCCGACGACCTGGCCGAAAACTGCCGGCATTTCAGGAAGCTCGTCGGGGGCTGAGCCGCGCTCACATGGACGGAGATATCCGCACTACAATGTCGCCCCCGGGAAATGCGCTTCGCCGCTATATCTCGAATGAGTACACCGCGGAGAAGGTTATCCCGTAGAACGCGTCCATCGTATTGGTAAATCCCAGTTTTGAAAAGCTGTCATCCGAAAACTTGTACTTGATGAACTGCCCCCGCGCCCCCAGGCTGAAGGTAGTGGACCAGGATTCCACGTAATAGGCAAACGCCAGGGTCCCGTTGCCCCCCCAGCTTCCCGAGGTGCCGGTCGTTAAATCCTTTTCGGGGCGTACGATTTGGATAACCGGTTCGGCCGGTATTGCCGAATAATTCTTTTCCTTGTATACAAAATCCCCTCCAATAAGGTTTGCCGAAGCATTTGCAAGGACAAATAAGTTTCCCACCAGCCTGAACGATACGCCGATTCCCAGCCCCAGCGCACCACCATTCATTTCGCCTTCCACCCCGTACGTTACGCGGTCAGGGCCCACATCGATGACCCTGGTTTCCTCGAATCCATAGTTGAAAACCTTGATCCCGGCGAAAATCTTGAATGTCTGGTTAATATTGAAATTAACAGTGCTGTCCAGATCGAACTTGGTCGCCTTGATCTCATTTTTTCCCGAGAAAGCCGTCCCCGCGCTCAATCCGGAATATTTTTTTTCCACGGTATCATATTTCCCAACCGTTCCCGTGGCGGTAATTCCCCAGCGGGGGGAGAAGTTTATGCCGATCACTGGTCCCACGAGCGGTTTGGGTCCCCCCATGGTTTTCCCATCGGATGCGTCAAGCGTGTCGTAAGTCGCGAAGCCCGGCTTGTTGAATTCCGGGAAGAAAAACGGGCGCCATTCGCTTATCCATCCTATCGCGCCCACGCTCATATCGAGCGCCTGCGCAGGGGCGGATACTAACGCAATGCAGAAGAGCATGATTACCGCGATTCCGCGACTCGATGATTTCATACGCGACCTCCAGCGTTTAATCTTATGTCGTACGTATCGGCAGGGTATGTCCCTCCCCTGCGAATCCGTTACCTTTTCAGTTATCCGCGGCCCTTCCGCCAAAGCGCGCCTGAGCCCGCGCGACGAGCTTCGCGTAGATCCCGTCGAAGCCCCCGTTGGACATGATCACGACCACGTGCTCGCGCGCGCCGTCCATCGCCTTGAAGAGCGAATCCAGGATGTCCTCCACGGAACCGAACTCCGCGGCGTCCGTCCCGCACGCGCGCAGCGACGCGACCACCCGCCCGATATCGATGCGCTCCTTCTCGGGGATGCCTTCCAGCCTGAAGGGGGACTTCACGAGCACCGTATCGGCCGCCGCGAACGCGCCGGGGAGCTTATCCTGGAACACGTTCCTCCGGCTCGTTGCGGAACGGGGCTCGTAGACGGCGTGAACTTTCGCGCCCGGGTAGCGGCCCCGCAGCATGGCGAGCATCCCCGCGATCGCCGTGGGATGGTGCGCGAAGTCCTCGAATACGCGGATGTTCTCCCGGGAATAGATGAGCTCCTGCCTGCGCCGGACACCCAGGAATCCCTGGACGCCGCACTGTACGTCCTCGACGCTCACGCCCAATAAAAGCGCCATGGAGGCGGCGGCCGCGATGTTCTGGAAATTGAAATCCCCGAAGAGGAGCGTCGTGAGCTCGAACTCGCCGTGGGTAGGGGACTTGAGCGCCAGGCGCGCCGTGTCGCCCTCGAAGCGTATCAGCCGCCAGGAGAAATCACTTCCCCCGGTTCCATATGTCGCCACCGGCGCCCACGACCGCTCCGTCACACGCGCGAGCGTCCCGTACGACGCGGCGCGCACGATCTTCCCCGCCGCGGGCACTATGTTGACGAGCCTCCTGAACCAGAGCATGATCTCGTCCAGGTTGTTGTAGATGTCCGCGTGGTCGAACTCGAGCGAGGTGAGCACCAGGTGGGTGGGCCGATACACCATGAACTTGGGGATCTTCTCGAAGAAGGCGGAATCGTACTCATCGCCCTCGATCACGAAGTGCCTGCCCATGCCTAGGCCGAAGTTCGAATTGTAGTTCGCGGGGACCCCGCCCACGAAAAAGGAGGGCGAGAGCCCGGCGCTGTCCAGGATGTACGCGAGGAGCGCGGTCGTGGTGGTCTTGCCGTGCGTACCCGCCACCGCGATCACCTCTTTCCCCTCGAGGAAAAACTCGTGGAGCGCCTGCGCCATCGAGCGGTAGGGAATGCGTTCGTCCAGGATGTACTCGGCCTCCGGGTTTCCCCGGCTTATCGCGTTCCCGATCACCGCGAGGTCGGGCCTTCCCACGTGCGCGGGATCGTACCCCTGCATCACCTCGATCCCCCACCCGGCGAGCATGTCGCTCATGGGTGGGTACACGTGCTCGTCCGATCCCGTGACGCGGAACCCGCGCGCCCTGAGCATTCCCGCGAGGCTGCCCATGGCCACCCCGCACACCCCGGTCATATGGATATGGTGTATTCGCTGCGCCGATATTTCTTCTGTGGTCATGGGTACCGTCCGGGGGTGGGGGATAGTTAGTCCGCTGCGCCGATATTATCAAGTGAAATAAGGGCGCCCCCCGGTGAAAAATTCCCACCGCACGCGATGAATGCACGGGTCATTCCACGGGATCGCCCTTGGGTTTGACGGGGGCCAAACGGCCCCGATGCTGTCAGGGCGAATCGGCGCCCGCACCTTAAAGGAAACATTCACCGTGAAGGCCCCGGACCATGGGAAAAGCCCGCGAAGTTCGCGCCCCGGCCTATTTTCTGCAATACGATTCGGTGAGGACCTGATACTTGACGAGTAAAAACCTGCTCTCCTTCATCACAAAGCTCGCATCCGCAATCTGGCAAATCTCGACGATCGTTTTGTCCGCGGCCGTGCCGTCCTTTTTCAGGAATTGCGAGGCGTCACCGTAGAAGAGCGTGATCTCGTTCCAGCCCGACTTAATCTGTACATGATCCGCTCCCGGGTCTATCACGAGCCCGGAAACCCTGGTCGCGGCCTCCTGGCCGCCCAGCATGGACGGCGCCGCTATCAGTACGCATACCACCACGCCGAGAATCGCCCGTTTCATAATTTCCTCCGCACACGCGTTCACCCCGTTGTAGCGAGGCGTATCGATATCAGAATAATCCCGGATCGGGGATTTTCAAGGCTTTTACACGCGCCCCCCGCGCTTTCCCCGGCGCCGTCCGGACCGGAATGTACCCGCCCGCATCGTCCGCCGGTTTCGTAAAACGATTGACATCCCCGTCTTCACCGGTAATATACTGATAAACTTCGGGCAATGGAAGCTGAAACGTGCGGCACTATATCACGATTATAGCCATCGCACTGGCGGGATCGTTCCTGGCAGGGGCAATGCTCGTCACGCCCGGCCCCGCGCGCGCCGGCGACTACGACATTTGGGGAACGCAGAAAACGGACGCCCTGGGCGCCCTGGCCGCGGGCGCCCGATACCGTGAATTCACCCCCTCGGCCGAGCCCTCCTACCAGAATATCATCATGAATTATATCCTGATGATCAACAAGGACCTCTCGGAGAGCATCGCCGTCGTCCGCGTCGCAACCCGGCCCGAAAAGGACCTCCTGTTCATAAACGGCAAACTCTACTCCGTAACCGAAAACTTCGGCGCCATCGCGCGCGATGCGTTGGACGCGCAGCTGCGCAGGCTCTCGTCGGACTACGGCTCCCCCGTCGTGCAGGCGGATCCCGCGCTCACCACCTATACCTTTACCACAAGCGCCACAAAGGTGATCGTCTACGCGTACCCCAGGCCCCAGGCGGTCGACTGCAGGGTGTATTTCTACAGCGCCTCCCTCTTCAAGATGCTCATGAGCGAGTAGAGTTTTTTAATATTTATTCTTGACACAAAGCGGACCGCCTCCGATAGTTGCGGTTCATATCATTCCATGTCTATGAAGGTGATGAATTGGCAAACATCAAGTCTGCACAGAAGCGCATCAAGACCAGCGAGAAAAGGCGCCAGAAGAACGTGAGCATAAAGACGGCCATCCGTTCGTCCGCGAAAAAAGTGATCAAGGCCGTCGAAACCCCCGGCTCCATGGAGCCCGCGGCGCTCACCGCCGTCTTCACCGACTTCGTATCGAAGATCGATAAGGCCGCAAGCAAGAGCACCGTTCACTGGAAGACCGCGGCGCGCAAAAAATCAAGGCTCGCGAAGAAGGTGAACAAGACCGTCGCGGCGAAGTAGCTCATTTCCGCCCCCCGAGGATTTATTGACCAAGCACGAGATTATCGACCAGATCACCCGGCAGAGCGGACTCAAGCGCCGGGAGATCAGCTACATAGTCGACAGCTTCCTGGGGGGCGTCCTGAACAGCCTCGACGGCGATGACAAGGTGGAGATACGGGGATTCGGCGTTTTTTACCGCACGGTGAGAAAGAGCCGGACGCTCTACTCCCCCATCGCGAAGAGGAGCCTGGACATTCCTGCCCGATCGGTGGTGCTGTTCAAGGCAAGCAAATCGACGGAACGTGAGATTCAATAAGGGCGCTTAGCTCAGCTGGGAGAGCATCTGCCTTACAAGCAGAGGGTCGGCGGTTCGATCCCGTCAGCGCCCAAATCGCATAAAAGAGATGCCCATCAGGGTGTCTCTTTTTATTAATGCCTTCTCCTCCCAGAATTATATTGACTTTCTCCAGTAAGTACAGTATTATTGTACTTACTGGAGAAAATAATGTATAAGGATCATATGCTTCTCATGCATGAATTGAGAAGTTATGCCTCGCCAAAGGCCCGAATAACCCGAATGCTGAATGCTGGTGATTTAATTCAGGTCCGTCGCGGCGTTTTCCTTGACGCGGGTAATCACGACTATTCAATAATGAGCCTAGCTGCCGTCATTTACGGTCCCTCCTACATTTCTTTTGAATACGCCCTGGGATATTATGGTTTGGTTCCCGAGAGGGTGGAAGCGCTCACATCCGCGACCTATTGTAAAAACAAAAATCGCACATTCCAGACTCCTTTAGGGAACTTTCATTATTATTACCTTCCTGCTTCCATATATCCCTATGGGATCCTGCGCAAGGAAGAACAAACCCAGGGTTATCTCCTGGCGACTCCGGAGAAAGCATTGCTTGATACCCTCTACAAAGCCAAAGGAATATCAAGCGTGAAGTCGCTCACATCGCTGCTCTTTGACGACTGGCGGATGGAATACGAAAGGATTGCTTCGATGGATTCAGAAGGCATCGCATTCATGGCGCCACGATATAGAAAGAAAGCAACCACGCTGTTTTTCGAATGGTTTAAAAGGGAGGCGCTCAATGCATAGCGCAATCCAGAGTATGATCGAATCCTATCACTGTAAGACAATTACGGATTATAAGAACGCCTTGAAGGAAATCATCCAGGAGATCGCACTTCTGGGACTTTATCGGGGCGGATTTTTTAATGAAGCGGCTTTTTACGGAGGTACCTCCCTGCGCCTTTTTTACGGCCTGGATCGTTTTTCAGAGGATCTCGATTTCAGTCTTATAGCCCCGAACCCTCAATTTGACTTATCCGCGTATACCAAGGTCGTACAAGATGAACTCGGCGCATACGGGATGGAGATGACGGTAACGGAAAAGATCAAGCGAAACGATTCAGCGGTAAAATCAGCGTTTATCAAAGGCGGGACCCATATGCATCTTCTCAAGATAGCGCCGATTATGCCGCTGGTAAGCGGCGTCCATCCGGATGAATATCTGCAAATTAAACTGGAAGTGGATACCGATCCGCCAGACGGGGCGCTGTATGAAGTTAAGTATCAACTATTGCCTGTTCCGTATTACGTAAGGATTTACGCACCATCCTCGCTCTTTGCCGGCAAGGTCCATGCCCTTCTTTGCCGTGGATGGCGGACTCGAGTGAAAGGGAGAGATTTTTATGATTATATCTGGTATTTATCAAAAGGAATTCCCTTAAATATCGCACATCTCACCAGCAGGATGAGGCAAACTGGCCACCTGAAATCGGAAGAGGTCCTTGACGAGGCGGACGTTCGAGAGCGACTCGACAGGCGTTTTGATAGTGTCGATTTCCAACAGGCTAAAACAGACATCCGTCCTTTTATTAAAAACCCGGATTCCACTGACCTTTGGTCCAAAGAATTCTTTAGTGCAGTCACAAAAGAAAAATTGACATTTGATCGTCCAAACATATAAATATGCAACGCTCGGGCGAGTCATCAAAGGCGTGGCCGACTTTGTTAATAATAGATATCCCCATATACATCCCCATCATCGATTTCGGGATGGCGACTCCGGCATACTGCCGCTTCCCCCCCTCTACATACTCCTCCTATACTGCCCCCCTACCAGGTAGAGCGCCTTCGTGATCTGGCCCAGGCTGCAGCAGCGCACCGTGGACATCATCTCCTCGAAGACGTTCCCGCCCGCGACCGCGACCGCCTGCAGGCGCGCGAGCGCGCCCGGCGCCTCTGCCGCGTTACGCTCGTGGAACGCGCTAAGGCGCGCGAGCTGGGACTGTTTCTCGTCCTCGGTCGCGCGCGCGAGCGTAACCGAGGACTGGACGCACGACGCCTCGCTTCCGCTTAAAAACGTGTTCACGCCGATAATGGGAAGCTCCCCCGAGTGCTTCAATTTCTCGTAGGTGAGCGACTCGTCCTGGATCGCGCTCCTCTGGTATCCCTTCTCCATCGCGCCCAGCACGCCACCCCGCTCGGTGATGCGCTCGAACTCGCAGAGCACCGCCTCCTCGACAAGGCTCGTAAGCTCCTCCACGATAAAGCTTCCCTGCTCGGGGTTCTCATTCTTCGCGAGGCCCCACTCGCGGTTGATGATCTGCTGGATCGCGAGCGCCCTGCGCACCGACTCCTCGCTGGGCGTGGTGATCGCCTCGTCGTAGGCGTTCGTGTGCAGGCTGTTGCAGTTGTCATACACGGCGCACAGCGCCTGCAGCGTGGTGCGGATATCGTTGAACTGGATTTCCTGGCAGTGCAATGACCTTCCCGACGTCTGTATGTGGTACTTGAGCATCTGCGCCCGCTCCGAGCCTTTGTATTTTTCACGCATGACGATCGCCCAGATGCGCCGCGCAACCCTGCCGATAACCGTGTACTCGGGATCCATGCCGTTGGAAAAGAAAAACGAGAGGTTCGGCGCGAAGCTGTCCAGCTCCATGCCCCTGGACAGATAGTATTCCACGTAGGTGAAACCGTTCGCGAGCGTGAAGGCGAGCTGGGTGATGGGGTTCGCCCCCGCCTCCGCGATATGGTAGCCGGAGATCGATACGGAGTAGAGGTTCCGCACGTCGTTCTTGATCAGGTATTCCTGGATGTCGCCCATCATCTTGAGCGCGAAGTCGATGGAAAAGATGCAGGTGTTCTGGCCCTGGTCCTCTTTCAGGATGTCGGCCTGCACGGTGCCGCGCACGCTTCTCAGGACGTCGCTCTTTATAGCTTCGTATTCGGCGGCGTCGGGCTTCCTCCCGGTTTCGGCCGTGACGCGGTCGACCTTCTGGTCGATCGCGGTGTTCAGGAACATCGCCAGCATGATGGGCGCGGGCCCGTTGATCGTCATCGAGACGGAGGTCGAGGGGGCGCACAGGTCGAAGCCGCCGTACAGGACCTTCACGTCGTCCAGGGTGCAGACGCTCACGCCGGAGGTACCCACCTTCCCGTAGATGTCGGGGCGGATATCCGGGTCCCAACCGTACAGCGTGACCGAGTCGAACGCGGTCGAGAGGCGCTTCGCCTCGTAGTTGCCTGAAAGCAGCTTGAAGCGCCGGTTCGTCCGCGCCGGGTCCCCCTCGCCCGCGAACATCCGGGTGGGGTCCTCGTCCATGCGCTTGATCGGGAACACGCCCGCGGTGAAGGGGAACCATCCCGGCACGTTCTCCTCGCGCATCCACCGGTAGGTCTCCCCGGGATCGGTGAAATCGGGGAGCGCGACCTTGGGGATCTTTTTCCCCGCCAGCGATTTCGAGTACAGGGGAACGCGTATGTCCCTCCCGCGTACCTGGTACACCAGCTCGTCTTTATGATAATCTTCCTTAATTGTCTCCCAGTCCGTGAGCAACCGCGCCGTCTCGGGGGTGAGCGCCTCCTCGCGCTTCTGCTCCTCAATCCGGATCCGCGCAACCAGGGCCTCATCCTCCTCGCGCTCGTCGTCCGCGAGCGCCCTGCCCGTCTCGCGGACGTGCCAGAGCATGCGCACCGCCTCCGCCTGCGCGCTCGTGTGCGCATGGTAGCCACGCACGGTATCGGCGATCTCGGCGAGGTAGCGCACGCGCTCCGGGGGCACGATGATGGTCTTGGATGCGGGCGCCTTGATCGCGGTGCGCGGGTACTTGCTCTCCAGGGCAACGCCCTTCTTTTCCCTGATAAGCTCGAGCACATGATGGTAGAGCGCCGTCACGCCCTCGTCGTTGAAACGCGAGGCGATCGTCCCGAATACCGGCATCTCCCCCGCGTCCTTTTCGAATGCGCGCCGATTCCGCTGGACCTGCTTCTGCACGTCCCGGTGGGCGTCCTCGCTTCCCTGCTTCTCGAACTTGTTGATGACAATCACGTCCGCGTAGTCCAGCATCGCGATTTTCTCGAGCTGCGAGGCGGCGCCGTACTCGCTCGTCATCACGTACACGGGAATGTCCACCAGCTCCGATATGCCCGCGTCCGCCTGCCCCGCCCCGGCCGTCTCCGCGATCACCAGGTCGAACCTCGCGGCCTTCGCGATCTCGATCGCGTCGGCGATCGCGTCCGATACTTCCCGGCCGGACGAGCGGGTGGCGAAGGAGCGCATGTACACGCGCGTCTCGGTAATGGCGTTCATCCGGATGCGGTCCCCCAGGAGCGCGCCGCCGGTCTTGCGTCTCGAGGGATCGCTGCAAAGCACCGCGATGCGGAGCGATTCGTTGTCCCGCAGAAGGCGCACGACGAGCTCGTCTATGAGCGATGATTTTCCCGCCCCTCCGGTTCCGGTGAAGCCGATAACCGGAATGGCCCGCTCCGGTATCCTCGCGCGTATGCCCTCCATGAGCTTCGTGTGACGCACGGGATCGTCGGTGCGCGCGCTTTCGGCGTGGGTGATGAAGCCGGCGATCACCGCGTGGTCCCCGGAGGCGAGTTTGTCGAAATCCGGCTCCCCGTCGCGCGATGCGGGTGTGTCGATCCTGGCGACCAGGTCGTTGATCATGCCCTGGAGCCCCATACGGACGCCGTCGTCGGGGGAGTAAATCCTGGTGACCCCATATGCCTCGAGCTCCTTGATCTCCTCGGGAACGATCACGCCCCCGCCGCCCCCGAATACCTTGATATGCGGCGCGCCCCTCTCTTTCAACAGGTCGACGATATACTTGAAGAATTCCACGTGCCCGCCCTGGTAGCAGGACACCGCGATCCCCTGGACGTCCTCGTCGATCGCGGCCTGCACGATCTCGTTTACGGAGCGGTTATGCCCAAGGTGGATCACCTCGACGCCGGTATCCTGCAAGATGCGCCGGATGATATTTATTGCGGCGTCATGGCCGTCGAAAAGCGACGTTGCGGTCACCACCCTGACATGGTTGGCGGGCGTGTAGATTTCGGTCTCGGTTTTCATCTCGTCTTCCCCATCGTTCTAGTTATGATATATTCCTGCCGCACGCCGGAACTCATTTCCGGAGTATGCCGGTAATGAACTCAGTCTGCACCGACGTGTATTCTTCTATTGAGAATCTCTTCCCGAAGAACCACCGCCTGAACGTCCACATGTGCCCAAGCACCGTCACGTTGTGCGCGATCATCTCGATCACCGCCTCATCCCTTTTCTGCAGCGCGCCCGATTCCATGAGCCCCCGGATGTAGTCGGCGAAAATCCCCGCAATTCTAATGTCGTTCTGGAGCACGCGCTCCCGCCACTGGGCCGGAAGCGATTTTGCCTCCTGGTAGATGAGCAGGATATGGTCGCGCATCCGGTGGCACACCATGAAATATTCCCTGATAATGTCCTCCAGCACCTGCCGGTCCTGCCCCGCGCGCACCATCACCTCGCCTATGCTTCTTTCCATCTCCTCATGGATGGCGTTGCAGACAAGGTAGAGGATGTCCTCCTTGGACGCGACGTATTCGTACATGGACCCGCTCGCCAGTCCCGCCCTTGCCGCTATCTGCCGCGTGGTGGTCTTATGGAAACCCCTGTCGACGAAAAGCTCGACCGCCGCCTCGATGATCTGCCGCCTGCGGCGCTCGATGAGGCCCTGGTTCTTGATCTGGGTCGGGACCCCCAGGTTGACGCTGTTGAGCTTTTCATCCATGTCCATTCCCCTTGCAAAACTGATCGAGCGGTCGATCGGATTTTTTGCATTTTATGTCAGAAAAAGCCTGATACCGCCGGTTCCGGAGCTGATTATGTGCAGTGAACTAATTTCACAGGAGAATTCCGGCCGAGCGCTCGATCAATTGCGGTACAATTTTATTTTACCGCTGGTAAAAATCAAGTAAATATCGACAATAATTTCAAATTCCAGCGACATCGCGAATCGGCCCCCAACCCGCGCCTCGCGTTTAATCACTTCCCTCCATTTCCGGGGTCCGATACGCCTGTCCCCGGATAATGCCGGTACATTTTGAGCCTCGCATTTTACTGATGCTGTCATTTCGAACCCCGCCCTTCAGGGTGAGAAAAATGAAGGGAATCGCACAGCTCCCCGCGCGGAGACGAGCCGATTTCCCGCAATCCGGAATCGTCACGTCCATGACGCGCTGCGCGGCAATATACCCAACCGGCAGGCGGGGTCGCTACAGTATTTTCACGATGTGCGGGGTAACGCGCGGATAGCGCTTCATGATCTCGGGGTCATGCATGGGCAGTATCTCGTTGCGCGGGTCGGTGAGCTTTTCGGCCATCTCGCGCACGATCTTTTCGTTCCTCGCGCGGCTGTCATAGAGCGCGTTCGTCTTCCCCTGACGCAGTCCTTCGAGGAGATAGCTCTCGTCGCCGATAAAATAGTAGGTCTTTCCCCGGGTGAACAGCACCGCCACCTGCGAACCGAAGGTGTGCCCCCCCGAGAGCCGGAGCTCGATATCGTCGCCCAGGGAGGCGTCCCCGTCCAGGAGGTCGAGCATGGCCGGATATTTCTTCATGTACCCGACGGCGGGCGCGAACGAGGGGACGTCGCCGTTCGCTTCCATATAATTATAATCACGCTCCTGGATATGGATCCTTGCCCGTGTAAACTTATGGACCAGCAACACGTGATCGAAGTGCCCGTGGGTAATGATAATGTCCGTGATCTGCTCGGGACGGATATCGAGCTCCGCGAGGAGCGCAACGGGATCCGTGAAATTTTGCAGACGGAACCGCTTCACCAGCCGGGCGTCGTCGAAGCCGGTGTCGACGAGGACGATGCGGGAATCGAGCTTCACGAGGTACAGCAGCCAGGCGAAATCGACGCCCTCACCCGAGCGATCGTCCGCGTACACGCTCCTGGCCGGGTAGACGCTGGTCCCGTACTGGAGGGCGTAAATCTCGCACCCGCTGCTCAGCTTTTTGCCGAACGCGAGGCACGATCCCTGGACCGCGAGGGCAAGCACGCACAGGAGTGCGACGACATAGAAGCCGTGCTTTCTCATTGCCGGTACTTCATAGGTAAGGACGGCCCGTGTCAAGGGCGAATTGCCCTGGGAGGCGCGCCCTTCCCCGGGGGAAAAATTATTGACAGGGCGGGAATCGGCGTGTACAAAACAGGATACTATCAAATCTCCAAGGAGCTAACGATGAAAAAAGCACTCACTATACTCATTATATGCATTTTTGCGGGAATGACCCTGGGCTGCGCATCCAAGCCGCAGGGATGCGTGCAGGGCGACTGCACGAACGGCCCCGGCAAGATCCAGATCACCGGCGGGCTCGAGTACGAGGGGGAATTCAAGGAAGGGAAGCGCGAGGGCAAGGGCGCGCTCATGTATCCCAGCGGCGCGGTCTATAAGGGCGCATTCAAGGACAACAAGATGGACGGTCCGGGGGTTTACAACTGGAAGAGCGGCGAGAAATACGAAGGCGAGTTCAGGAACGACAAGCGCGAGGGCAAGGGCGCATACGTGTTCGAGAGCGGCGCCAAATACGAAGGGGAATACAAGGACAATAAGCGCAACGGCAAGGGCGTGTATACCTGGCCCACCGGGGACCGCTACGAGGGCGACTGGGTGAACGGCAAGATGCAGGGTGCGGGGACCTATGCCTGGAAAAACGGCGCGAAGTACGAAGGCGGCTGGGCGGACGGCAAGGCCCACGGCGAGGGTACCTACCTGAGCAAATACGGGATCAAGACTGTGGGCATTTTCGAAAACGGGAAGTATAAGGGCAAAAAATAACAATCCAGGCGAGGCGGCACCGGCATGGCCAGGTACAAGATTCCGGGGGTGACGATCTGCGACTCGGCGAAGATTTTCGGCATCGAAAAGATTCGATTCGGCGCCGACACCTACGTGGACCATTACTCCATCATCTACGCGAACGCGCCCATGAGCATCGGGAGGAACGTGTACGTGGCCAGCTTCTCGTTCATCAGCGGCGCGGTCGAGGTCGAGATTGGGGACTACGCGGGACTGTTCCAGGGGTGCAGGATCTACGCCGGGGCCGAGGACCTCAAGGACTGGGGGTTCGGAAATCCCACCATTCCCGACAAGTTTCGTAACGCCAAGCGCGCCCCCGTACGCATCGGCAGGTTCGCAACCATCGGGGCGAACTCGGTCGTCCTGCCGGGCGTTTCGATAGGCGAAGGGGCCACCGTGGGGGCGAATTCCGTGGTCACGCGGGACCTCGCCCCATGGGCGGTGTACATAGGGAACCGGAAGGTGGGTGAGCGCAACCGCAAGGGGCTCATGGAAAACTATGAACGATATATGGCAGAGATGAAGACGCGGGAATAATTCCGGGAAAACGCGGAGTTATCCGGATGGAAAAAAGGCGGGGTTCTTCAACCTCGCCTTTTTTATTCACCTGCATACCGCTTACTCCATGCTCATGAATAACAAGTCCTGTTAATGATGACCTTTTTCAATTCATCGGAAAGGTCGTTGAAGTAGGCGCAGTACCCCGCGACCCTGACCAGGAGATACTTGTGCTTTTCGGGGTTCTCGTACGCCCCCAGAAGTATTTCCCGGTTGATGACGTTGGGCTGGAATTGCATGCCGCCCTTGTTAAAATACGTCCCGATAATGCCCGCCAGGTTCCGCACCCCGTCCCGACCCTGGAACAGCGCCGAATCTATGGTAAACGTCACCGTGGTGCCGTTAGGCGCATACTGTGCGAAGTCGACGCCGGCCACGGAATTGAGCGACGACAGGAGATCGGCGAACTCCATTCCGTAGTGCGGGGTGACGCTGTTGGCGAGCGGAACGCCTCTCAATCTGCCCGAGGGCAGCGAAGGCGTTTTCAATCCATAGATGATATTGACGTTCAGGGCATAGTAGCCGGCGGTGTATATGCCGTTGCGCGGACAATTTTCCACCGAATTCAGCGCGTTCACGTAAATTTCGGAGGCCCTGTTCACCCATTCGCGGGCTTCGCGTGACGCGTCATTTCCGAATTTCGGCACATCGAGCAATGCCGATCTGATCCGCTGAAAATATTCCCCCTCGAAATCGTGGTCGAGGGCATCGATGACCTCCTCGATCGAGTACATCCGCTTTCGAAAAACGATCTCGTCCAGGGCGAACAGCGAATCGGCGACATCCGTGATGCCCACCGCCTGGATGCCGCTGCTGTTGAACGTCGCGCCGCCGTCGTAGACGTCCTTTCCGCTCTCGACGCATCCCTTGAAGAGGGTGGAGGCGAGCGGCGTCGTAAAGTCCTGGCGGAGAACCTTTTCGATCTTCTGGTGGTCGGCCAGTATCGACGCCGCCAGGCGATTCAAACGCTCCTGGTAGCGCGAAAGCAATTCATCCATGCCCGAGGGCGGTGCATACGCGGCAAGCCCTCTTCGCTTTTTGAACCTGCCGCGGGCTTTGTGGTACCGCGTGACGACAAATCTCGAGAATTTATTATCGCCGCGAAAGTTGTATTCGACGAACTTGGTGAGTATCTTTTCCAGCTGATCAATTCTGCCGAAGTTCCATAAATCGTGCTCCTCGCCCTTCAAGGCCTGCAGAAATGGCAGCACCACGTTCATGTTGGCGCAGTCGGTGTTGCCGAAATGATCGTCGGAGGCGTTGGGTTCCACGCACCCCACGATCGCGTAATTTCTCGCGTCGCTCTCGGTAGTGGCGTAGTGGCCCCGCAGGGAATCGATGTAGATATGATCATTGTACAACGCCGGCATGGGCGCCCCGTTGATATACACCTCGGCAATCCGGTCCAGGTATGCGGCGGGGCTGTCCTCGTGAATGCGCGCCGTCATGTTGACAGCGAGCGGCTGCAGCTCGCAGATATCCAGGAGCATGTATGTGACGTCATTCGTCGCGTCCCGGCCGTCCCTGCCCATACCGCCCAACGTCACCGTCTGGTCCGTGGACTGGGTCTCGAACAGCCTTCCGATCCTCAAATAGGTATCGCCGTCGCTGATTAAAATGCATTCGTCCATCTTGAGCATGAACAGGGCCAGCAGCTCTTTCGCCTTCTCGTACGTGACGATCCCCGCTTCCATATCCCTTTTATAGTACGGATACAATATCTGGTCCAGCCTTCCAAAAGAGACCGCATTCTCATAGGACTCGATGCAAAGCGCGATCTGAAGAAACAACATGCCCTGGAGGGCCTCATGGTAGGTACGTGCGGGGTGTTTGGGAACATGCCTGCAGATCGCGGCCATTTCTTCAAGTTCCCTCCGGCGCACGGGATCGGCTTCCTTCCTGCCCAGGCTTATCAGGCTGTCGGAATACCGTTGCGCGAAATCCTCCAGCGCCTGGAGGGCGATAAGCGCGCCGGCGTAAAAATCCTTGCTGCTCTCCGGGTTTTCCTTTTGCTTCTCCCTGATCTCATCCGCGATGCCGGTGGTTCCCAGTTCGAGGATTCGTTCGAAGTTGACGACGAAATGCGCGATCGACGCTATGTTATTGTTGAAACCGACATTCATCTCGGAACACCGCGCGACGGTCAGCATAAAATCGGAGAGGGCGGGATTAACCTTCGCCAGGATGCTGTGCTTCTTCCAGAAGGGGAATATTTTGAAATAGAATTTAAGCTTGTCCCTGAAAGAGCATTTGAATGAAACCGGCGTCTGCCGGTTGATCTGGTGAAGAATCGAAATAAGCAGAACGCCGAAATGTTCCTCCCACACCTGGCCCCCGACCCTTTTCGCGGTAAAATTTCCGACAAGCAGCTCGCGGGGATACACGATTATTTCCTTGTGATTCAATACATATGCAAGACGTTCCGACCGGTGGATGGGGGTCGGCTTTTTGAAACCATTCTTCCTGTAATAATCCGTTTTCAGTCCGGAGGCCTCGAAGCAGAGATGATAGTCGCTTTCCCGGATTTCGTTCCGTATCTGCCCGACGCGATCGGTAAAAACGGCCTTCCCCCTGGAATCATCCAACTCATGGCACACGGCATTGATACCAAGGGATTTAAATAACCCGGCCGCATTTTCGACCGCCGTACGGCTCTGTTCCGGGGAAATATTCAGCGATGTACGCACAAGCCCCATGCGCCGTTCCTTATCTTCATACATGTTGTGGTATTTCAGCAATTCCAGCGATCCATGCCCTATCGACTTCAGAAAATCCGCGGCCGCTTTTACCTGGCCCTCGCCGTCATTGTAACCGGGGACCATGACCATGCGGAACTTCACGGTGGCGTTGAGAGCGACGAGTTTCCGGATATTGCCGCGTATCAGGGCGCTGTCGTGACCGGTGAATTTCACATGGAGGTCGTCGTCGCCCACGACCTTGAGGTCGACGAGAAACAGGTCGATGTACGGGGCGACCGCGCCAATATTTTTCCAGGGCGCGTGAAGCGTCGTTTCCGCGGAAACATTCACCCGTTCCTCTTTCAATAATTTCAACAGGCGCACCATGCTGTCCGGCTCCTGGAGGAGGGGCTCGCCGCCGCTCAGGGTCACGCCGCCGCCGGTTTTGTAATAATACTCTTTATCCCTCGAAACAACTTCCATTATATCGGAAATCGAGTACGCGCGCCCGGGCGCCGATTCGCCCTTGAAAGACAGCGCCTCCGGGTTCTGGCACCATGCGCATCGAAGGTTACAGCCCTGGAAGAATATCGTCGTGCGAATCCCCGGGCCGTCATGGACGCAGGTTCGCTGTATTTTCAAGACACGGAGCCTGTCGAAAGCCGTGTTCCGGCCCTCTTCAAACGACAGATCGATATCGCTGTGATTCAAGGGTTCCTGGGTCTGTGTTATCTGCACATCGAGCTCCTTGCCACATGTATGATAGTATACTTTAATTTGTATATACTTCAAGTATATATTACATCCTACTACTACCTTCCAGCCGGTTGTCAAGCCTTATTTAGATAGAGAAGATAAATTTTCCGTTTAACAGCGGGGCAAGCCCCGACGGCAGCGACGGGGTTGATATTTGTCCATTATTCCCTTAAATTTTTCTAAGGGCCGGAAGGGGGATCATGAAAAAAATACGCATTATCGGCATTCCCATGGACCTTGGACAGTCACGGCGCGGGGTGGACATGGGACCGAGCGCCATGAGGTATGCGTGTCTATCCGATAAACTCTCCTCCCTGGGCTACGAGGTGGAGGATATCGGCAACATCCGCGTGGACGATCGTGACTCGCTCCACATACGCGGCAACATAGAGTACGCCGATCCAATAGGCCGCGCCTGCGCCCTGACGTACGACGCGGCCAGGAAGGCGGTAGCGGAGGGGTATATCCCCGTCTTCCTGGGGGGCGACCATTCCATCGCCATCGGATCGGTGGGGGGCGTGACCCACGACTCCGAATGCGGCGTCCTGTGGGTCGATGCGCACGGGGATTTCAACGTACCCGAAACCTCGCCCAACGGTAACATCCACGGCATGCCGGTCGCCGTGCTTACCGGTTACGGCATTCCCCAACTTGTCAACCTTGGGAGACCCGGGCCCAAGATTACGCCCCGGGACATAGTCCTTTTCGGCATCAGGGACCTGGACTACGACGAGAAGACCCTGCTGAAAGAGAGCGGGATAAAAATTTTCACGATGAGGGATATCGACGAAAAGGGGATCGCCCATACGGCCATGGACGCATTAAAGCTTCTTGGGCGGCACCGGCGGCTTCACGTGAGCCTGGACATGGACGTCCTCGATCCCGCCGACGCGCCCGGTGTCGGAACCAAGGCCAGGGGAGGGACGACCTACAGGGAAGCCCATCTCCTTATGGAAATCCTCGCCGACACAAACATGGTGGGCTCCCTGGACATCGTGGAGATAAACCCGATACTGGACCATCGCAACCAGACCGCGACACTGGCGGTCGAACTGGCTGCATCGCTCTTTGGGAAAAGAATCGACTCAAACAGGTAACAGAACGGCCTTTCAGGCTCTCCCGGTCTTTTGTTCGTCTTCACAACTGTCTTCCATATCACACAGGTGGAGGTCCAGCGCCCGCACTGAAATCTGTATCTCCCAGATTGACCCCGCGAGCGACAGGATGAGCAGGACCAGCGCCAGGCCGAACAGAAGCTCCGCGGCCGTCATCTGCCGTATGTAGATCAGGAACATCGTAACCACGCACAGGAGCAGGCTTCCCATTCCCGTGATCTGCATGGTCCGGATAAGGTAGACCCTTTTTCGCAGGTTTCGTATCTGGCCCAGGGTTCTCGCGTCCTTCTGGGCCATGTACTTGTCATGCAGGGTGCGGACGAGCTGGGCGATCGCGAGAAACCTGTTGGTGTAGGCCAGCAGCAGCAACGATATCGCCGAGAATAAAACCGCCGGCGTGGTGAGAGTCAATTCCATGACGCCTCCTGCTATACACAATGTACGGGTTTAAGGGTGTCTTTTTCAAGCGCGGTGCGCATCATCGCGGTGGAGCGATACCCGGATTCAGAAGGAGGAGAAATGCACACAATCGTACACACGCTTCACTTAAATGCAACCGGAACCCTTCGCAAGCTCGGCGCCATCTACCGTCAGGAATCTTTTAACCAGATAGACATCCGTAGGGCTGCATGCAAATGTAAGCGGGTGTTTGCCGACATGGACCCGCACGACAAGCGTATTAAGCATGGTCATTGCCTGCTTCATCTCCGGCGTAATTCCGATAACCCCCACGGTCGAGTGATATGTTGAAGTGACTTGTTCCGTCTTCTGTTTCCCTGGTAAGTCACGCCATGCAGAACCGGTGTACACGGTGTCGGTATGCTTCACCTTCTCATGGTCCCTGTCGGCGATGACAACCTCATAGGGCCTCCCATTGATCTCTATCACCGCTTCTTCAGCGAGCACCCCATGATACTTTTCCATTCTAATACTCAATGACAACGTAATCGATTCTTCGCCCCCTCTGGTTTCCTCGCGAAGGAAAACCATATTCCCGGAATACGGCCCTGCCAGCAAGCCGGGCTGGCGCTCCCTGGACGGGCACCACCGATTATTCAGGACTGTGCACTTCGAACCGCTTTTCTCATCGATATAATAACGGAAATTGCTGCTGGAACATCCCGCGAACAGAAGTGCCAAGACGAAAAAAGTCATTATTGTGCGCATAAATCGTCCCCTTTATTATTCATTCCCTTCCGCCATGTTCCCCTGATCGCCTCCCCCGGGCTCCCTCTTTCTGGGAGGCAGGGGTCCGAAATACTGGTAGAGGTAGCACAGTATTCTTCCATTATAGAGCTTCCGGTTCTTGTGGGAATGCTTCCCGAAGTGCTTCTGGAACTCGTCGTGCGACGAAAGTATGAAATAGGACCATGAATCCAGGCGCGCGAACACCTCGCCCATTTCACGGTACAGCTTTTCGGCGGCCTCGCGATCGCCCATGCGCTCCCCGTAGGGGGGATTCGTGACGATGCACCCGAATTTTTTCTTCGAGCCAAACTCGGCGAGGGGCTTGTGCTGGAAGGTGATCGCGTCGTCCACGCCCGCGTGCGCGGCGTTGGCGCGGGCGCTCTTGAACACCCCCCAGTCGCTGTCCGAGGCGAGGATGTTCATCTCACTCTCGCGCTCCAGGTCGCGCGCCTCCTCCCGCGCCTCCTTCCATATTTTCCCGGGAATGTGCGGCCAGGTCTCGGCGACGAAGGAGCGCTTGATCCCGGGCGCCCGGTTCCTGCCTATGAGCGCGGCCTCGATGGGTATGGTCCCGGAGCCGCACAGGGGATCGGCGAATATGCGCGAAGGCTCCCACCGGCTCATGAGCACGATCGCGGCGGCGAGCGTCTCACGCAGCGGCGCCTCGCCCCGCTCCTCCCGGTAGCCGCGCTTGTGCAGGCCCGGCCCGCTCGTGTCCACGGTGATGGTCGCGATGTCTTTGAGCAGGCCCACCTCGATCTTGTACACGGGCCCGTCCTCCCGGAAGTATTCACGCCGGTACTTCGTCTTCATGCGCTCGACGACCGCCTTCTTCACGATGGCCTGGCAGTCGGGGACGCTGAAAAGCTTCGAGCGCACGGATTTTCCCGTGACGTGCATCTTCCCGTTCTCGGGGATTATAGTTTCCCAGGGGATGGCCTTCACCCCCTGGAAGAGCTCCTCGAAGTCCATGGCGCGGAATTCGGCCATGCGCAGGAGAAGCCTGTCGGCGGTGCGCAGCCACAGGTTGCAGCGCGCGATATCGCGGTCGTCGCCCTGGAAGGCGACGCGCCCGTTTTCCACCGCAAGGCCCTGGTATCCAAGCGCGGTGAGCTCGCCCGCGACGATCGATTCGATCCCGAAGGCTGACGTGGCGATAAGCGTCCTGAATGGCATGGGGGAGTATCAGACCCGAACGCCGTCGCGGAACATTTCCGGAACCGGCATGAGGGGCGGCAGGGAAGCGCGCGCGGGAATCGTTTGGAGACGGGGGGTGCCGATGCGCATCTAGATGTCCAGGGTGACGCCCTCGCGGGCGATGTCGATCTCGAGGGAGCCCTTGCGCTTCGCGTTCATGCTCATGTAGGTCTTCGCGTTGGAAAGCACCAGCTCGAGCTTCTCGTCGCTGTAGTCGGGCTCGTGGTGGAAGAGGAAGAGCTTCTTGACGTTGAACTTGAGCGCGATGTCGATCGCGATCGACGCCGAGGAATGGCCCCAGTCGACCTTGTCGATCGCCTCCTCGAAGGTGTACTGGGTATCGAAGACGCAGACGTCGGCCCCCCAGAAAAACTCCTTGTAGGACTCGATGCGGTCGATCTCGTCGATGTTGAATTCGCAGTCGCTCGTAAAGACGAACGATTTTCCGTTCTCCTCGATCCGGTAACCGAACGCGCCGCCCGGGTGGTGCATGCGCTTGTTGATGATCTTGATATTGTTGAGATGAAACGCGGCCTCTTTCTCGAGTATGAAGAATTCCTTGGTCGCGAACATGTAGTCGAGGTTCACCGGGAAGTGCGAGAACACCTGCTGGTACTCGATGCGTTCCTTGATATCGTTGAACGGGGAATAGATGTTGAAACGGTTCCCCTTGATGTAAAACGGCACGAAAAAGGGAATGCCCTGGACGTGGTCCCAGTGGGTGTGCGTCATGAGGATGGTGCCCACCCCCTTCCCCTTTCCGAACTCGGTCTTCATGAGGCCTGCACCCAGATTCTTGATGCCCGTTCCGCAGTCGATAATCACGATATCCCCGTCCTCCGTGCGGACCTCCAGGCAGGTGGTGTTGCCGCCGTAGGTGCCCTTTACCGAGTGGGGGAGCGAATCGATGTAGCGGTCGATGCCTTCGTCGGAGGAGAGATCGCCGGGCGTGGCCAGCCGCAGCGCGTGCTTGAGCTTATCGCGAATTATCTCCCCCGTGGAGGGGGTCGGAATGGAGCCCCTCACGCCCCAGAAGCTTACTTTCATAATTATTTCCCGGCCATGGGCCTGTTTATCTTTTTACGACTCGACGCGGCATCAGTATGAGACGTTAGCGCCGGGGCGTATATTACGCAATATTTTTTCTGGGGCGCGCCGGATTTTAGCGGAAATTTTCCCGCAAATAACTTGACACGCCAAGTGCGGTATGTACTTTCGGATGGGTCTCGTAGAGGGAATACCCCGCAGCGCCTCACTACTCATACTCCCCACACGGATCCACATTTGCACGACACGGCACCGGTCCCGTACGCATGCCCTCGGGATGAAGGGGAGGTACTCCATGCAATTCTCGGAACGCATACTCAGGGTGAAGCCCTCGGCGACGCTCGCCATTACGGCGCTCGCGAATTCGCTCAAGGCGAAGGGTATCGACGTGATAGGGTTCGGCACGGGGGAGCCCGACTTCGACACGCCCAACTTCATCAAGGCGGCGGCCATCCGGGCCATCGAATCCGGGAAGACCAAGTATACCCCGGCGGGGGGCATTCCGGAGCTCAAGAAAGCGATTTGCGAAAAATTCAGGCGCGACAACGCCCTGGACTACGAGCCCTCGCAGGTCACGGTGAATTGCGGCGGCAAGCACTCGTTCTACAACCTGATCCAGGTCCTCATCGACAACGGCGACGAGGTGATCATCCCGGCCCCGTACTGGGTGTCCTACCCTCCCATCGTTCTCCTTGCGGGGGGCGTCCCGGTGATCATCCCCACAAGGGAGGAGAACGGCTTCAAACTCACCCCGGAGGCGCTCGAAAAGGCCATCACCCCGAGGACCCGTGCGATCGTGTTCAATTCGCCTTCCAACCCTACGGGCGCGACCTATTCCCGGGAAGAGCTCGGCTGGCTCGCGGCGATACTCGAAAAGCGCGGTATCCTGATAATCAGCGACGACATCTACGAGTCCATTCTCTACAGCGGGCGCACGTTCAGCAATTTCGCCAATCTTTCGGAGAATCTTAAAAAGCAGACCATCGTGCTGAACGGCGTCTCGAAGGCCTATTCAATGACCGGTTGGCGTATCGGCTATATGGCGGGGGACAGGGAGATCATCTGCAAGGTAGAGATACTACAGAGCCAGTCGACATCGAACCCCACCTCGATCTCCCAGTGGGCCTCGGTGGAGGCGCTCCTGGGCGACCAGGGGGTGATTCGCGACATGGTCGAGGCCTTCGACAGGCGCAGGCAGGTGATTGTCCGGATGCTGAACGAGGCGCCCGGCATGCACTGCATAAGCCCCGAGGGCGCGTTCTACGCGTTTCCCAATATCAAGGGCGTGACGAAGCTCCCCGGCTGGGCGAAGCTTGCCGAAAAATACACCGATCCCAGCGTCTCCGCGGCGATCACGGCCTACCTCCTGGAGGTGGCGCA